>NZ_QGMY01000008.1:0-300000 GCF_003173355.1 Methanospirillum lacunae
GAAAGGTTCACGTACGGTTCTTAGAAGGGGGGAAGAGAGTAATCTCTTCTTCCTATTCGACTATGAATCGTAAGGTTCACGTATGGTTCTTATATGGATTCATTTCTAGTTTTACCATGAAACCGATACTCGGCATGCATGCTTCATATTTTGGACAATTCAAACATCACTAAAAGCATATTTATTTTTTAGTAATGGCAAAGTTGGGTTAAAATCTTGATTCCATGGAATCAAGGTATTATTTACATCTATTTCCTGGAAAAAAAGGGTTTATTTAAAAGGTGTGAATGATAGTATTTTATTTTCGCGATTTATATTTATCTCGTGTCTAAATTTTTCAATCTCCATTAATTGATGTTGGTAGTCAGCATAATTGATGCCATTGATGGAAATCATTTTTACTAATTCAATAATCTCATATAATGTTTCAACTCGATAACCGATCTTGTACGAGGAGAAGTAATAATCGAAAAAAGTGTTCCCAATAAATATTATTGGTATTCTATATGATATTGCATCAAAAAATGAGCCGCTAGCAGTATATTTATATGAATCCCTATTATAAAAAAAAATCAAATAATCAACATCTCTAACATACCTCTCGATTTCGTTTCGAGAAAGGCGTTTTCCCTTTGATACACAGTTGATACTTGTAATATGAATTTTATCAGAGAGATATGTTGATACTTTGCTGGATATCGGGAGAAAACTAGTTAAAAACCAGTTTATTGTTTTACGATCAATAATAGAGATAAAACATGAGATAAGTTTCTTGTATTTTAGGTTTATTATATTAGTATTCCCACAATTCTCCCCAATGATGCGGAATTCATATTCTACCGTTTGGTTGGTCTGCATTTGAAGGGCTTTGGCGACACATTTCATAAGATATGGATTTCCTTGGCCTATTGTAGCAAATACGATTCGATTATCTGTTTTTGTTTTTGGTTCTGTATTATCATAAATATACGGAAGATCAATGGCTGTAAATTTATCAAATGGCGGTTTTGAAATGTCTGAAATAGTATTTAGAATTGAAGGAGAAAGAACAATATACTGTATATTGTCATTGTCCTTTTGATCTAATGCATAACCAAATTGTTTAATTCGGTTTAATATGAATGAAGAATTTGGGTTCTTAATTTCTTCCAATACTCCATGTACAATAATCTTTATCTGAAAGTGATTGTAATGAACCTGCTTTAATAAATATTTGAGAATGAGGAGATTATATGAATAAACTGATAAAAAAATAATCTTATTAATCTTTTTTTCATTCGCATACCATAATAAACGATTGATTAGCATGTAATATGTAACTATTTTCGATAGTCTCAATAAATTTTTCTGGGGGATTATTACTGGAAAATAATCAATATTTTGGATATCTATGTTTGTATCTGACAATATCTTCTTAATGCAACTAATGTGGCTCAAATCAGCAAAAAAAGAAATTTTTTCATTTTTATTAGCTATGGAGATGCTATAAATTAAAGATGCATTAACAATATCATGAGCACTTCCGATACATTGGGGTTCTAATACAATGATCATTTAATATTATTTCCTTTTATGTGATGTGATCTGGGTTTTTCTCAATTTTGTGTTATTATATACATTTAGTCTAAAAAAAATTATTTAAAATTGGAAAGATAATCCATTCGACTCTCATTATAATTATGATTCATTATTTATTTAATAAAACTACGATAAAGATAAAAAACTTCATTATAATAATATATACATATTGATCCAGTGCCTTGTTATTCAAGTAATAAATTTGGTTTTATCATATTTAATGGGAGATATGTTTGAAAATGATAGATGACTCGACAATTACTGAATTTATGGAAAAAGTTAAAAAATTAGTTGAAGAGAGAAAAAACCGTGATGAAATAAATACCAAATGTAATATACCCAAAAGAAAAAAAAAGTTGAATTGTTCGAACTATAATATAAAAAATACAGATTTTAACTTAGTATCTAGTCCTAATATACTTTCTAAAATTGCCTGTAAGGTTCGAAAATTTATAAATACTGAAGTCCGTAATTATGTAGACCCCAGTTTAGATAATCAATCAAAAGTAAATTTCGAACTATGCAAATCAATTGTGGAATTGGAGGGAAGGGTTTGTTTTCTTGAAAATATTACTGATATGATAAATGTCAGAGAGAATCTTGGAAGTGATAAAAAAAATGCTCCAATTTCTGACGGTTTAATTGAGAATAACTTCAATTTATGTATTAGTACACAATCCTCCTTAATCAGGATAATAGAGAACACAATAGATTTGAATAATTCTCAACATCATATTGCAGAATATGGCCTTTCAGATGGTTTTATCTCGATATATCTTTCAAAAAATTATGACTCCGAAATATATGGGATAGATGATAGTATTGAATATATTACTAAATGTTATTGTACAAATGAGAATTTATGCGGTTCAGTAAAATATCTATTAGCGGATAATAATACCTTAAATCTTATTAAATCTGGATATTTTGATATCATTTTTTCCATTGGTGTTCTGAATAATCTTTCCAGGATTGAATCTTATAATCTCCTGAATACTTTATTACGTATATCTAAAAAGGTTCTTTTCTTAGTATCACTTGAGGGTGATCCATGTTCTTCATTTTCTGAAAGACGATTAAACTCTATTGAAGATTGGAATGAGGTTTTAAATGACCTTATCTGTTGTAAGGAATATCTAAGTTATGATGATGATAATACTCATATTATTGGAATAATTTCAAATATAGGTATCATATGAAAATTGGTATCGATCTTCTACCTTTATCCATAGATCCCAAAGGAAGGGGTATAACAACATATATTCGGCATCTCATATATCGTCTGATTATTGATCATGATGCTGAATACTTTTTGTATAACTACAAAAAAGGGTCTGTTCCAAAAATTATAGTTAACCGAAAAAATGTCACGTGTATTCCTGAGAACATTAACAGAGATTTATCATCATCTCTGGATCACTTTGTTTACACAAGTTTCCTGGCCTTAAGTCATCCGATTGTGAATCCCGGTGATTTAGCCTGCTTATATTCGATTATTGTTTATGATATTATCCCAGTTGCATTATGGGAAAAATATATATCTCATTTTTCAGATAAAGTAAAAAATGATTATTTTAAAAGGTTATATCAGATCAGATATTGCCAAAATATTTTTGTCATATCGTCTTCAGTGAAACGAGATCTTGTTGAATTGTTGGAAATTGATCCTTCAAAAATCACGACTATCTTTGCTGGATTGGATCCTGATATTAACTATTTTGTGGACAATGAGGTTGATTGCCTATTTAAGAAACTAAAGATTACACAAAATTACTTCTTATCTGTTCCCAGTATGGACACAAGAAAAAATGTAGAGGGGATGATAAAAGCTTATGCAAGATTGCCTAAAAGAATACAAAATGATTATCAATTTGTGTTAGCAAATGAAATTACCCCTGATTATGAAAGAAAAATAACTCACTTAATCCATGAAGAAGGTATTCCCCCAAGAAAAATTCTTTTTACAGATTATTTATCCCGTCATGATTTGTTTTTGTTATATCAACATGCTTCACTTTTCGTATTTGTTCCGCACTATGAAGGATTTGGATTACCTGTAATTGAAGCAATGGCTTTTGGAATTCCTTCAATTGTATCAGACAATTCCTGCTTACCGGAAATAGGCGGCGATGCTGTTTTATATGTGAATTCAAATAATTATCAGGAGATTGCAGAAACTATTGGTTACCTAATTGACGATAAATCTATGCAAAATTCCCTTATAACGAAAGGAAAACAACAACTGGGTAAATTTACTTGGGAGAACACAGCAGATCTTTTATTTAATGGTATAATTTCCTTAAATAAATTAGCAATCAAATTGAGAATTGGAATTATCACTCCATGGAATTCAGGATGTGGCATCTCCGAATATTCTTATCATCTGTCAAATTCTCTAAATCATGATGTGACTATTTTTGCAAACATTATTGGGAAAGATGAAAAAGTCCGTTGTGATGGCATTGATGTTAATAGGTGTTGGAAAATTGGTCTAAACAGTTATGAACAATTATCAAGGGCAATTTCTGAACATTTAATTGATATTGTTCACATACAGTATCACCCTGCATTGTTCTCTATGGAATTTCTCAGAAAATTTATAACCCACTTAAATAAAAATAAAATTAAGTCGGTTGTTACATTCCATCAAAATCTCCAAAATGCCACCGGAGGCATCGAATATATATATTCAGATATAAAAGAGCTTGAAAAAATAAATTGCATTATTGTATCAAACAGTTCTGAATTATCACGATTACGATCAGTGGGATTAAACAACTCATTTTTTGTTCCAAATGGAATTATTGGGAAAGAAAAAATTAAACAAGATCTTGGTTTTAGCAATAAGATTGTGATTTGTGCACTATTTACCAATTTGGATTTAATTAGATTGAATGATGAGTTTATCGCCCTATTAAAATCAATCGTTCCCTTGAAACGCTTTTTTCCAGAAATTATTTTGTTAGTTCTTCCTTGTATTGACAAAGAATTTGTTAGCATTAACTTGGAGGAACTACTTTATAAATATAATCTGTCTTATGATCTGAAATTTTCGGTTATATTAATAAATGAATTCCTTAATGATGAAGAAATTGCATTATCTTTGTTTATTTCTGATATTGTTATTCTTCAAAATCATAATTCTAATACTAATTATTTAAAATATTTAGAAATTGCATTAAAATTGAATTCTCCGCTCATTTTAACAAAAAATCTTATGTTGGGAGATTCTGAGAAAAATGTTAAATTCTGTCAACCTAGTTGCGAGTCATTTTATGAAGTTATTTTTTACATATTATTCAATCACTCATATAATGAGGCCTCTAAATCTTTATCACTAAAAAATGAGGTATATGATACATGGGATGATGTTGCAAGAAAATATGAAAAAATATATAATAATATTTGACTCTCAACTCTCCTGATCATTCGAAGTATACATCTCCCAGTATTTTCCTTTTTGTTTTAATAATTCGTCATGAGTTCCTTCTTCGGATATTTCTCCCTTATCAATTGTAAATATTTTATCAGCATTCTTTATCGTTGTTAATCGGTGTGCAATTACTAATGTTGTACATTCTTTAGAAACATGGTCTATCGCTTTTTGGACTGCTGCTTCTGAAATATTATCAAGTGCACTTGTTGCTTCATCAAGGATTAATAACTCAGGACGACGAATCATAGCTCTTGCGATAACAATTCTTTGCTTCTCTCCACCTGAAAGGCTGATCCCCTGATCTCCCACAAAAGTATCATACCCATGAGGAAGATCTGAAATAAAATTGTGAGCATGAGCTAGTTTTGCAGCCCTAATAATTTCAACATCGGAATATTTTTCTCCAAAACAAATATTTTCCTTAATAGTGTCATTAAATATGAAAGGTTCCTGACTGATATACCCAATTAAATTGCGATATGATCCAATTTCAAAACTTTTTAAATCCTCATTGTTGATATAAATGCATCCTGATTTTGGATCGAACAGTCGTAATAAAAGACTTGTAATTGTAGACTTACCGGATCCAGAAGGGCCTACTAAAGCAGTCATAGAACCTTTTTTAATTATCATATTTACCTTTTTAAGGATGGGGACATGATTATATGAAAAATTTACATCCTTAAGAATAATATCTGACGAAATATTATTGCAATTAATATTTCCATTTACGATTTTTTCATATTTTTTATCGTTCAATGCATTATAAACAGAAACAATATGTGGGAGGGAAGCACTCAATTGTAATCGATAATCCCCAATATTCATAAACTTAGGTAATACTTTCATAGTACCCGCTGCAAATGTACCAAGAACTGGGATTACTGATATAAATTTATCTGCATAATATACATATAATATTAATACTATCCCTCCAATTGCAATGTAGAACAGAGAATTAATTGCAAGTATTGGAATTCTCTGTATAAACATTAGTTCAGCAAATCGGTCCCAGTATATCTTTAATGCATCAGAATATTGCTCATTCCAGTGATCAGCTGCATGAAGAGCTTTGATTGGTTTTACACCAGATATGTATTCAGTAATTACCTTATTTTCTGACTGTCCGGAAAGAATTTGAAGAAAACCTAGTTTTTCGGAAATATTCTTTCCAATCATATTGAGAAGCACATAAAACAATCCACCTCCTATTAAAACTAAAAGCATTCCTTCAGGAGAAATAAGAAATAACATAAATATAACTAATAGAGAACTGACTAAATCAGTACATAAACAAAGCAATTTATCAAATGTTTGTTGTACATTACTTGGGCTAATATTAAAAAGGGTTATCAGATCGCCTTGTTTTGTGTCAATAAAAAAATTGTAATCATTATTATTAATTTTATGGAAAATGGCTTTTTTGATGTTAATAATCACTTCTTTTTGAAAAATGAATGCTATTTTCCAATAAACCAACTGTAAAAACAAGCTAGTTCCAGTTAAAAAAATAAATAAAAACCCTAAATGAACAAAAGGAGAACCTATTGGTATTAATGAACCAAATTTTTCAATAAAATGGTATATTTGGTTTGTATTTGCATCTATCTGAAATCCAACCGACAGCATTGGATATAGTAAAGAAATACTTAAAGCGTCAATTATTCCTATTATCATCGCAATGAGAAAAAGGAATACTAAAAAAAATTCATAGCCTCTTATAAAAAATCTTAATTTATGGAAATATTCAGGCAAACTAATCATATCTTGTTATTAAGTTCATTTTCTTTGGTATTAACTTCTCTCTGGCATATACTATACTTAACAAAAACCTTTTAATAAAACTTGAGTATCAGTCCAGGATTTTTTTTCGTATTATGGACCAATTTGTGAACCCTCTAGGAAATTCAGGCATCTACCGTTTCTTTCCTATTTGACATATCTAACTTTCTAGAATTTGGTGAGTGGATAAAACGATTATAACTGAAGTAAGATTATTTTATAGATAGCCATAGTGGAATTTAAATTTGGTTTACTTCCAATAGGATAAACTCATCGTCCATCTGTTCATTTTTAAGAAATAAATGTGCTTTTGTCATATTTCATATTGTAAAGCACTTATATTAGTTTTCTAGAAGTTCTACTGATATATTAGGGAACTAACCTGATCTTTCATGATAAATTAATATTTACTTATATCTTTTCCCTTTTTAAAATTATTTTTTTTCCATCACGAACAAGATTTTGACTCTCAAACGAGGGATCGTAATATCCGATTTCCCCCTTTTTTAAATATACAATCTTTTAGTGAAGCAAAAACGACTTATTGGAAAATTCGTGCATATGGTGGATATTATCACGTTTTAACATGATATAATCTTTATTGAACGGGTAAGCATCACCTTGAAGTTATGTTTTTATTATGAATTTGGATCAAGGAATATCACTTTATAGGGGACCCCTATTACGGTATCATTTTTTTCCGAACAGGATGGATGAAATATTTAGTTGAGACTGGTCCATCGAAATAATTGATTCTCCGTATAGATCTGAATGAGTACACGTTTCTACCAGGAAATGTGAGGACTGATTAGGGTCAGAGTAAGAATCAGTTGGAGAATTATTAATCTTCTGATATTCGGTAACACCGTAAATATTATCAGCCATTCCCAGTGGGCATTCTATAACTCCAATGATTATTATCATTGCACAGATTATACACTGAATCGGAGTGCGAGATACCATATTATTATCAATCAATTGGTTTGGATCATTTTATACCTGACTCTCTTTCCTGCTGAAATGAGAGGTGGGATATCATTTCGAATTATAAACTTGTAATATGGAATATTCTGATCTCCTCACTTTCTTACTATTAATTCTCCTTATCTGGATTTCTTACTCATATTACCGGTTGAAAACATCGATTGAAGAACGGGCACGAACTCTACATAATCGGTGGCGTGATCAGGATCTCTCCCTTTTTCAATCACAGGTGGAGCAACAGGCAGATGAAAAGATCAGAATCTGGAAGAATGACGAAGAGCGAAACATCCGTCAGGATGCGATTAAACGATCACGGGAAGTGATCCACGGAAAAGTGACCGAACACCTGATACCCTTTTTTTCCTCGTTCCGGTGGAACCCTGCAGATGCAAGATTCCTGGGATCACCAATTGATTTTGTCGTATTTGATGGCCTATCTGAAGGTGAGTTAAGAGAAATAGTCTTTGTAGAAGTCAAAAGTGGTGTACGACCGACCTTAACTCCTCGCGAACGATCGGTAGAAAGGTGTATAAAGAGAGGAGATATTGATTTCACAGTAATACATCATATAAACCAGAAATAATCTTTACATCGTGATATTCATGAGTCTTATGCCAACATTGTTCACAGCGCATGGAAATCCTATGAATGCTCTAGGTGGAACCACATTCTCCCGGTTTCTTGAAGGGTGGGCAGAAGATCTTCCCCGGCCACGTGCAATTTTGTGCATATCTGCTCACTGGGAAAGACATGGGCTTGCAGTCACTATGTCTGTGAATCCAGAAACAATCCATGACTTTTATGGATTTCCTAAAGAGCTTTATTTAATTACATATCCGGCAAAGGGAGAACCTGAAGTTGGTGAAGAAGTTATCGCACTGCTGGGTTCAGGAGGATACATTGTAGATCGTGATAGATCCCGGGGGCTGGATCATGGTACCTGGGCCCCTCTCCGGTTTCTATATCCTGATGCAGATATCCCGGTTCTGCAACTGAGCCTTCCAATGGAGTTACCATTATCTGAACTCTTCACCATTGGGGAACTGCTTTCGCCTCTCCGAGAGTTGGAGGTTCTGATTATGGGAAGTGGAAATCTGGTTCATAATCTCTCTCGGGTAGACTTTGAACACCGGGATGCACGGGTTTTGGAATGGGCACATAGTTTTGATGATGATGTAAAAGAATGGGTTTTGACTCGGGATCATCAAAAACTTGGAGAACCATGGATGAGTAGTCCGGTTGGGAGAATAAGTCACCCAACTCTTGAGCATTATGCTCCACTTCTGGTTGCTATGGGAGCCGGAGGTTCATCACCTGTTACTTTCCCATTCGAGGGGTTTGAACATGGAAGCATCAGTATGAGATCAATCAGGTTCGGGTAAAAACCTTATAACCAGCGTTTTAAACTTTTTTGTACCGTTTTTTGTCCGAACAATCCTTCATATATCTTCTTTCCCGCTGAAATGCCCAAATCGGCACTAACAGCATATACGCATCTCTCATGTACCGGGCATCGTCTACATCTGGGGCCAGGGCTACAATAACTCATTCCAAGAACATAGAGTGGCCGATCTAATATCCAGGGATCTTCAGCAGAGATCATCTTTCCGAGAATTCTTGCCTGGTATGAGGTAAGGCCGGTTCCTTCTCCACAAGCAATTCTTCCCAAGACCCGTGAATCTACCACGTCACCAACAATATCAAAGACTCCCTCAAGATAGTGTTCATCTTTTAATGCACCGGTTATGAGGCAGGCAGTCGATCGGGGGACATTAAGAACCTTAATTCGTCTGAATACTTCCTGTGGACTTGAAAGATAATCTGCCCAAATCTGCCTGGCATCACCGTGGTAGTACCGAACCATCAATGAAGCGATCTCATAGAGACGGGCGTGAATAGCTGGTTCTGGATGAAGATCATACTCCCAGTACTGATCTGCCCATCCCTCCGGGGAGTGGAGAAGAATGCTGCGCCAGAGATTTTCCGGATTTTCTAGAATTTCCTGGACAAAGTACTCAATATTGGCCCAAACATCAGTTTTTCCTGCATTTAGTTCCAGGATGCACGCACAGAGAAACCGGTTTGCATCCTGCATTGTCAGGGTATCGGGCTTGGTACCTGATAGCCATGGCCATTCACTTGTTGAGAAACGTGGTGAAGACCGACGAAGATGCAGGAATGTTTCTCTGCTTAACCGCATAAGTTCAGGAAGAAGGAGTTGAATTATTTCAGTTTTATCCTGCACACTGATCTCTCTGATGAGGCAGATCAGGCGGTCTTGCCCGTATGTGGCTGAATCAGGCCTTGTTTCTTTGATGAACCTGTCTTCAGATAGTTCTCTGTTGTTCATACCTGCAGCGCCGCCACGCACCGGGTAAGAACGGCACTCCCATGTATTGCGTTATCTGTCAGAGCAACAATAAAAAAGCGATGATATGGATGAATTACTGGCTTTTGTATTCTGACCCTGACTCCATACACTCCATTCTGGAAACTAATTTCCTTCTCGATATGAGCACAGACATCTGGTGAGATTTCATGTGATGAATTGCCAGTGCTCATCATAATAATCCCTTCTGAATTCTCTCCAAGATCTTTAATGAGTCCTTCTTCTGTATAATAATCATCAAATGAAGAGAGGATTGAGATCACATCTTTTATCTCTGGATTTCTGATAAGGGCAGGAACATCGAGATCTCCAATAACTACCTTCTGAAAGGGAATGCTTTTAAACCCTTCAATAACAGCATATTTGATTCCGGTGTTGGAGAGATGATCAAGAGCAGAGGAAAGAGAAATAGTCCTCTTGGTGATCATTGTCTTCTCACAGTCTATCCCAACAGCAATGGATGCTCCGGCATCATAGTGTAGAGATGTATCCTTTCCTGTAGGAAGATCACAGACATGATCACCTATATGCTTGATCGTCCCAACAGGGCCTAATGGAGCCAGGGCGTCAACCAAATCACGAATAAAGGTTGTTTTTCCTGATCCTGACCACCCGGCTATGTGAATAACTTTCATAATACTGCAGGTTTATTGTAGTCAGTTCAGTGGGGGATGATGTCCCTTCATTTCCATATGCTGTATATATACTTTTGTTGAAAAGGTAATCTGGGAAGATTTCTACCCTTTTAAACCTGGATATCTATTCTTCCTGAAGTACCATGACCGCTATCTGATTAAGGTGCAGGATATTCCTTCCTGTTATTCTTCAAGCTGATGGGCCGTGTTGTAGGCATCAACTGACTCTGAAGTGCGGCCGAGTTTTGCAAGAACACTCCCCTTTCCCTTCCATGCAATGGTGAAGGTTGGATCGAGTTCTATTGCACGGTTGTATGATTTAAGGGCATCTTCATAATTTCCAGCGTCTGCCTGGATATTTCCTTTGTTGTACCAGGGGAATGCATATGCCGGATCCAGTTCAATTGCCTTCTCATATGCACTAAGTGCTTCATCAGTCCGGTTGAGTGTTGCCAGATTGGTTCCTTTGTTAAACCAGGCCGCTGCATTTGTCGGGTCTAATTTGCTTACAGTTTCATAAGCTGATATTGCGTCGCTATTCTTCCCTAGTCGTGCGAGAGTGAGGCCGGTATAAAACCAGGCATCAACATTTGTTGGATCCAGAGTTGTTGCATTTGTAAATGAAACGAGTGCATCATCGTATTGTTTCTCGTCCCAGAATGCCTTTCCAGCAGTCCACATCTGCTTTGAATCACTTGTGTTATCCGCATTTGACAACACTGGTAAAATAAAGGCGCTGATAAGAATGAGAGCAAATATACCCGGAAGATTCCTCATACAGAGGGTCTGATTGGTGTGAGTATAAGGATTCCGATGATCAAAAAAGGATCATACCGGATCACTTGTATGGAAATTACGATGAAAGATAGTCTTCTATCAAAGCACGTGCGATACTGAGTTTTCCTGGAAGTTCGGGCATACTATCACGGGAGAACCACTGAGCGTCCTCAATCTCTATACCGTCGCATCTGATCTCTCCCGAAAGATATTGCGCAACATATCCCACCATCAACGAATCCGGAAATGGCCAGGGTTGGGAGTTACAATACTGGAGATCAGAAATGCGCAGTCCCACCTCTTCAAATACTTCACGATGAACTCCTGCTTCAAGAGATTCTCCAGGTTCGACGAACCCGGCAATCAGACTATACATCCCCTGAGGGAATTGTGGGGATCTTGCGAGCAGTATTCGGTTTTCATCTGTTATCCTGACAATTATTGCAGGAGAGAGACGGGGAAACGTCAGGAGGCCACAAGCAGGGCATTGTTTAGCCAACTCATCCTCTTTCATGGCGTTCCTTTCGCCACATCTTCCGCAGAACGCAGTCGTCTTATTAAACCGTACCAATTGTACTGCCCGCCCAAGAATTGCCAGGAGATCGAAAGGAATAGAGCCCTCTATGGTGCGCAAGGAAATGAGATCAAGTCCAGGTGAAAGAGAACTGCCATTTTCTATCTGGTAGACCCACCAGTTCTTCTCTGAGTTCCCCCCGACAAATAGTGGACCTGTGACTTGATGGGGGAGATCACTCGCATTTTCAATGCCCGGATCCTTCTCTGAAATTATCGGGAAATGATTAGAACAGAGGACATTGCCATCTGTATCCACAATTACTGAGTGGAATATACCCGTTTTTGATGGTGTGTGGGTATCCAGATCAGATATTATATAGGGTAGATGAATCATGAAAATCAACAGGACTAATTATTCAGGGTCATATATGTATTCATTGAATATTAGTACCTGGTTTGAATGGTGAAAGATTAGAAGTCAAATATCCCTGCGGAACAGGTATTATCATTAAATTTGTACAGGCACCAAAAACGGTAGTGTTGGATGAATCAGGGGATGATCAGAATAAACGCTCATAAGGTATGATATAGGATGGATCTTCCTCAAGTTGAAGTCCGGCAGATAAGACCCTGTTCGGTATGTGCTTTTTTTGTCCACGTGTCTGACTCACAGGAAGGTATCTGTACTCTAAATAAAGGAGAGCGAAGAGGAACTGAGTACCCTCGCTGGGAGCGGGATGATCCGGAACATCTGTTATCCTGGACTTGTTGGTATAATATCACACCAGAAGAGATTGAAGGCACTGAAGATCCGTGGGTTAAGAGTATTGTAAATGAGTCTCTCCGGTTTTTCAACTCAGCTCATACCCGCAGGGAAATTACCGGTGGAAGGAAAATGAGGAGTAGGAGAAAATGATTATACCTGTTGCCCTCTGTCTTTCATATATAGTGTAACCCTTTTCCCTCTTTTCCTGTTATTGTACTCTCATCTCAAATTCTTTGGATTGTGGATTTCAATGTCGTGTTTATCTGATTTCTCCTGTACATCATTCACACTCCGTGTTAGTTTAATCGCGAGCAACTGAATCTGATGACCATTATGAGAGGGCTATGGATCAATGCTGAAGGAAAATGGTGATGAAGAAAGATCCATGGTTGGCTTAAGGTCCTCCCACCACTAATCCTCACGTTTCGGAAATTTTTCGTCAGACTTATATCTGGATTAATGATAATATCTTACCTGCACTGTGGTCGGGATACGATAGCCTATGCAGACTAGCGGGTAGTTTGTAAATTAGGAATTCCTGATCGCATGGCGGAATGTGCATGCCGGCAGTGCCGGTTTCTGAAATTGTGGTTTCTTTCACCGTTTGAACTCGGGTGAAATATGAGTGAAAATACTGAAATAATGAAATATGTTCCGACTACCTGCCCATATTGTGGTGTGGGATGTGGTCTGAACCTGGTAGTTAACGACGGGAAGGTTGTTGGTGTCGAGGCATACCAGCGAACCCCTGTGAACGAGGGAAAACTCTGTCCGAAAGGCATGACCTGCTGGGAACATGTGCACAGCCCTGACCGCCTTACCACTCCTCTGATCAAGAAAGATGGTAAGCACGTTCCCGCAACTTGGGACGAGGCTCTTGATCTGGTAGCCAAGAAGCTGAAAGAGATAAGCGACAAACACGGCCCACGTGGTCTCGGGTTCCAGACCTCATGTAGAACAGTCAACGAAGACTGCTATATCTTCCAGAAATTTGCCCGGTGCGGATTCAAGACGAACAACGTCGATAACTGCGCTCGTATCTGTCATGGACCTTCCGTTGCTGGTCTTTCCCTTTCCTTCGGTTCTGGTGCTGCAACAAATGGGTTCAGGGATGTTTTGAACTCTGATCTGATCTTAATGTGGGGTTCAAATGCAATGGAGGCACACCCACTCGCAGGACGACGTGTTGCAGAGGCGAAGAAGAAGGGTATTCCAATTATCGTGGTAGACCCACGTAAGACCATGACTGCCCGAATCGCTGATACCTGGGTGCGGTTCAACCCCTCGACCCACATTGCCCTGATCAACTCGATGATGTACTGGATCATCAAGGAAGGCAAGTATGACAAGAAGTTTGTCGAAGAGCGGACTGAACACTTTGACGAACTCCAAAAAACCGTCGAGAACTACGCAGACTGCGAGGCAATCCATGGGGTTCCCCTGGAGACCGTCAAAGATCTCGCATTCAGGTATGCAGATGTCAAGAACGCGGTGATCATCTACTGCCTTGGTATCACTGAACTCACCACTGGTACTGACAACGTTAGATCCCTCGGGAACCTTGCGATGCTTTGTGGAAACATCGGACGAGAAGGTGTCGGTGTTAACCCACTTCGTGGACAGAATAATGTGCAGGGTGCCTGTGATATGGGTGCATACCCGAATGTCTACTCTGGGTACCAGAAATGTGAAGTCGCAGAGAACCGGGCAAAGATGGAAAAGGCCTGGGGAGTTACCGATCTTCCTGACTGGTACGGTGTCACCCTGACCGAGCAGATCAACCAGTGCGGTGAAGAGATCAAGGGTATGTATATCCTCGGTCTGAACCCGGCTGTTACCTACCCGAACTCAAACCACGTCAAAGCACAACTCCAGAAACTCGATTTCCTCGTTATCCAGGATATCTTCTACACTGAATCATGTCAGTATGCAGATGTCATTCTGCCTGGTGCCTGTTTTGCAGAGAAGGATGGAACCTTCACCAGTGCAGAACGCAGGGTAAACCGTGTTCGCAAAGCAGTAAACCCCCCGGGTGAAGCAAAAGAAGATATCTGGATCATTGCAGAACTGGCAAAACGGATGGGCCTTAAGAACTTCGACCTCCCGACTGGAAACGCCGTATGGGATGACATGCGTGCAGTAACTCCGTCCATGTTCGGCTGTCTCTACGAGCGGATGGAAAAACCCGAGTCCGTCATCTGGCCTTGTCCAACGCCAGAGCACCCGGGAACTCCGATTCTGCACCGCGAGAAATTTGCAACTCCGAATGGAAAGGGTCAGTTCTTCGGTCTTGAATACCGGCCCCCGGCAGAGGTTGCAGACGCTGAGTATCCGTTCACTCTCATGACCGGACGTCTTATCTTCCACTATCACTCCCGGTCACAGACAGGCCGTAGTGACATGCACCGTGAGGTTCCCGAATCCTATGCACAGATTAATGTTGAGGATGCAGAGCGCCTGAAGATTAAGGACGGCGAGCAGATCAAACTGAAAAGCCGCCGCGGTGAGACAATCACTCATGCACGGGTCTCTGATGAGGTAGCACCTGGTGTGGTTTACATGACCATGCACTTTGCAGATGGTGTCAACAATCTGACCAACACTGCGCTCGATCCGCTCTCAAAGATGCCTGAACTCAAACATTGTGCAATATCTATCGAAAAACTCGGAGGCAACTAAGATGGTAGCAAAAGGCGATATGCTGTATGCATGGGCAAAGGACTCCGAGGTCCAGAAGAAAGGTGAGTGCGGAGGAGCAGTAACCGCTCTCCTGAAGCATGCACTTGAGACCAAGATGGTTGACGGTGTGGTCGCTATCACCAAGGGTAAGGATCTGTACGATGCAGTCCCAACCGTGATCACCAATGCCGATGATGTCATCAAGTCTGCAGGTTCTCTACACTGCGGTACCCTTCTCATCCCCAAACTGATCAAGAAATATCTGAACGGGGCAAAGGACAAGAAGTACGCTGTCACCTGCAAGGGTTGTGACGCGATGGCTTTCTATGAACTTGCCAAGAGGAATCAGATCAACCTTGACAATATCCTCATGATTGGTGTCAACTGTGGAGGTTCAGTCAGTCCGGTTGCAGCCCGGAGGATGATCAGCGAGAAGTTCGAGGTTGACCCTGACACCGTTCACAAGGAAGAGATCGATAAGGGTCAGTTCATCATCGAGTTCGAAGGTGGCCACAAAGGCATCAAGATCGATGAACTCGAAGAAGAGGGCTATGGACGCCGGTCAAACTGTCAGCGCTGCAAAATGAAAGTCCCCCGCCAGGCTGATATCGCAGCAGGAAACTGGGGAGTCATTGGAGATAAGGCAGGAAAGGCAACGTTCCTTGAGGTCTGCTCTGAAAAGGGTGCAAACCTGATCGAGAGTGCCAAGTCAAAGGGGGCTCTTGAGACCGAAGCTGCAAACCCGAAGGGTATCGAGATCAGAGGAAAAGTCGAGAACGCAATGTTCAAGCTCGGAGACTCATGCAGAAAGCGTGACTTCGAAGGACTTGGCACCGGTAAGGACCGACTGAAGCTGATCATGACAGAATCTGCCAAGTGTGTCAAGTGTTACGCTTGCGTTGAGAACTGTCCGATCTGCTACTGTATCGAGTGTTCAACGAAAAAGCCCTGGTATGTTGCACCTGGTGTGCTCCCCACCAGCTTCATGTTCCACCTGATTCGGTTCGCCCACGTCTCTGATTCTTGTGTAAACTGTGGTCAGTGCGAAGAACTCTGCCCAATGGAGATTCCAAATGCATTGTTCATGCACTCACAACAGACCGAGATTGAGAAGATGTTTGGGCACGTCCCTGGACGCGATATGAGCCCGCCAATCCATGCACTTGCAGAAGAGAAGGCAGAGCGTGCACGTCTTGAGGCAACCGGCACTGACTCTATCTACATCAACATCTTTGATGAAGAGTAACCTACTCTTCCCAGTATACGACATTAACACTCCATCGCAACAGGAGGTGGGAAGGACCAATCCTTCCCTTTCCTGGGAAATGCCGTTGTCTCTTTTATACAGGTTTACTTTTCGTTGATTGGTTGTCAGGTACCAATGGTTTCTGGTAGTGAATTTTCTGATGAAGTGAAAAAAGGTTATATGAGTTCATAGTACCGCAGGCTTCCGCAGGCGGCACAGTGATCACCCTCAATGAGGTATTCAGGGACCGGTTCTCCACAGGTTTTACAAATTGCTGTGTTCCATTTCTTTTTTTGTGTAACCGGGATTCTGACCTTCTGTACAGAGATGATAGAGCGTTTTGCTGCCAATATCTCATCAAGAAGTGCCTTTGTCATGGTTTTCTTAGAGAATTCAGGGCTGTTTGCAAACCACTTCTCCAATGTTGGCCATGCATGAAGTTTTACCGGGTCGATGTAAAGCCTGATCCCTTCAGCAGAATCGGTTTCACTGGGTCTGTTTATGGTGAAAGCAAACCTTCCAACTGGGACAACCGTAAGCCTGTGATTACCTATAGTACAGTGGGCGATAACCTGGAGGGGATCAGGAGCACATTTCTGGGTCTCACAGACTGCATATAACTTCTCACCGGGTTTTGCGCCAAGTAGTTCAAAAGCGTAATCAACCATTCCGATGGCGATCAACAGGCCGGGTGCAGGATAGGTATGGAATGGGATGCAACTTTTGTAGTATTCCTGAAACCTGGGATCATACCCGAGTTCCTGGAGTTTTCGCAGAAGATCATTCTGCGTATACTCATCATGGTGATCCATCTATAGATAATAGCAAATTGATATCTAAAGTGTTTGGTAACCTAAAGCACTAACCAAGCCGGAGAAACTGGAATATCATGAATTTTTCTGGTAAAACAGAAAAATCCGGTAGATTACATATTATTGCTTCACGAAGAATGATTTGCCTACTCCACATCTTGGACAAACCCATGAGGAATCAATATTCTCAAACGGAGTTTTCTTTGGGATGTTATGGGCTTCATCTCCGAATTCTTCGTTGTACACATACCCGCATTTTGTGCAAACCCAAAGTGCCATGTCAGTAAATAGACATTCAACACATAAAAAGAAATATGTCCCTGTCCATCTTTGTGGCTTATTCGAAGTGTTATGGCCCTTTATAATGAATCAGTTATTCCTTTTCTCTCTTGTAAATAAATATCCGCAATGGTAGAAAAGAATGTGTGGATATTAGTAATAGAAAAATAAGACAAGTATATAGTTTAGTTTATGTCGGCATGCAACGATGAAATTTGTCAGATAATGATAATAAAGTCCAAGTTTGTTTCATTGGCAATAATTCTTGCCATAGCAGTATTTCTTGAATTTATAATCCATTATTCGCTGAAAATATCCATTGTGTATACCCATCTTTTTTATCTCATCATTATCCTTGCAGCGATCTGGTTTCAACGATATGCAGTATGGATTGCACTATTTTTCGGGGTTCTTCATATTACTGTCTCATATCTTGTGGGGGGATACATCCCCGTTGATTCCGTTTTCCGGGCATTCATGCTCTGTCTCGTCGCATTTATTGTGGGATCACTTGTCAGATGTATGACTCTGTATCGGGATGAAGAGGTCCGCCAAAACCATGAACTTGAAAAAACTCAGGAAGCTTTTCAAACTGCTAACAAAAAACTCAACATTCTCTCAAGTATTACCAGGCATGATATTCTGAATCAACTGACTGCTCTTCTAGGATATCAGGAGATCGCAAGAGAGATGTGTAGCAATCCAGATCTTCTTGAGATTCTGAAGAAAGAAGAGAATGCTGCACAGGCTATCAGAAAACAGATAGAATTTACAAAAAATTATCAGGATATCGGTGTTCGTGCCCCTATCTGGCATAATCTAAAAGAAAAATTTGAGACTCTTAAGAATTCATATGACAATGATTCGGTCACTCTTCATTCAAGGCTAAGCAATCACGATATATTTGCAGATCCTTTGTTCCCCCTTATCTGTCAGAATCTGTTGGATAATTCCATACGTCATGGAGAACACGTCAAGAATATCACCTTCTCATCAGAAGAGCGCAATAACGAGTTGATCTTCGTTTATGAGGATGATGGCATTGGTATTTCTGATGATATGAAAACAATGATATTTAAGAAGGGATATGGGAAGAATACCGGGATGGGTTTATTCCTCTCACAGGAGATATTAGCAATCACAGGACTTGTTATGAAGGAGACCGGAGAATCAGGGAAAGGAGTCCGATTTGTAATACATATCCCTGAAGGTTCATATCGTTTATCCAGGGAAAATCAAGAGAATAAATCCGGGATCTGAAGCCCAATCAAGGTACATGTAAACAGAAACAGTTTTTCCTGAGTTATCACAAACTGTTTTAAATTTCCCGAATAAAACCCTCATGTTGAGGGACTGTTATCATACGATCATTGTTCAGTTCTTTCAGATGTTCTTGACAATATCTTTTTATCCTCATCTACTGATCCCCTTTTCAGGACAAGTGATAGTATGAGGATTTTCATTGTTTATTACTCACTGTATGGCCATATCCATAAGATGGCACAGGCGGTTTCGGAAGGGGTCAGTGATGCTGGGTATAAGGCAGAACTCTTTCGGGTTCCTGAAACCCTATCCGATGAGATCATTGGGAAGATGGGTGCAACAGCGTTTCAGGAAGAGTTTAGGAAACTGCCTGAAATAACAGCGGCTGAACTGGCTGAAGCAGATGCAGTAATTTTTGGAACGCCGACAAGGTTTGGCAACATGATCGGCCAGATGCGACAGTTTTTTGATTCGACCGGAGGTATCTGGAACAGGGGTGCTCTGGCAGGAAAAGTCGGAAGTGTTTTCACCAGCAGCGGAACCCAGCATGGGGGTCAGGAATCAACGATCCTTTCGGTTCATATAACCCTTCTTCATCACGGGATGATTATTGCCGGACTGCCTTACACCTTTGCCGGCCAGACCATTATACAGGAACTAACCGGATGCTCTCCTTATGGGGCTTCAACTATAGCAGGGCCTTCAGGAGAGCGGTTTCCATCAGAAAATGAACTAGCCGGAGCACGATATCAGGGTAAGTATGTGGCGAAGATAGCAGAACAGTTGGCCGGAAAACAGAAAGATCTCTTATCGCTGCCGTAGGGGCAGGAAAGGATCACACCTTTTCGCAACACCAACACCCGAATACGCTTCGTATATACTCATGGCATGGTTTTCATGCATAAAATTGTAGATAAAAATGGGTAATACTACTCTTCGTCTTTATTTTTTGAACGTACCACAACTTCCCGGTGTACAATTACGAGCCCTGCAAGTGATCCCAGAATAATATTCAGATAAAACGTTACAAATCGCCAGAGTAATACAAAGAAACCCAGTGTTGCTGATGGGACTATAAGGGCATACAGGGATGAAGTCGATATTTCAGTGATTCCTGAAGATCCGGGCGTCAGGGGGATCATCATGACAATCGCGATGATGATCTGGAATAAGAACGAGAGTAAAATATGGGGTTCAAGTCCTAGTCCCATTAGGATTACTGAAGCTACCATAAATTCTGTCACCCAGAAGAGAGCGGTAATACCTCCTCCGGCGATCAACCCCCATGCTGCAGGTCCTGCAAATTTTGAAAAACTTTCAAAAAAATTATCGATCTCTTCATCTGCGTGTTCCAGTATCCGCGAAGTCGAGAATCGGGTGCCTGATAATTTTGCTGAGATCCATGTTATCAGCCGCATTATGAGGGATTTCATCCTGACTGGATAGCGAAGCATCAAAATCGGAATCAGGGCGACAGAGATTAAACAGACCCACGCGATAATTATCAGAATAATCATTGAAAGGCTGAAGGTACTCCAAATAGAGCCTGTAATTGTCATGATTCCGATTCCAAGGATTGTCAGAATGATACCGTCAAGGATCCGTTCGGTGATAACAACCGCTGTTGCATCCCCAACTTTTACTCCTACCCTGTACAGTTCATGTATTCTGACAGGTTCTCCTCCAGACTGTCCGGGGGTAATAGTCCCTGCGAAGAGACCTGCGAGCACCATGTTTACTGCATGTGGCAGTGGGACCCGGTATCCAAGGGCCCGGGAAAGCACCTGGATTCTCACTCCCCAGAATATGAGAGCAAGTATCCTAAATCCAATACTTAAGATAAGGAAATAAAAATTGAATGCGAGGATATAACTAATCGTTTCTTTGGTAAATGTTGTGGCAAACACAATTGCCAATACAACAAGGCTGAAAAGGATTGAAATCGCGAAAAGAGTTCTGGATGAAAATTTCATCAAATAATAATCTCCGGTAATACGTGTTATTCACATATATGATGAGCCAATATGAAATACATTCCATTTAATGGGAAAAAGGTATAATTATACTGTCTGATAATTTTCGAAAGAACGAAATATGTGTCATTATCATGATTTCAGTCGTTATCCCTGCATATAATGAAGAAAAGCGAATCGAAAGAAGTCTTTCTGCATTAACGAGCCAGACCGTACCTCGCGAGATGTATGAGATCATTGTTGTGGATGGGGGTTCTAATGATAATACCCGTGAGATAGCAGAAAAATATGCGGATAAGGTTTTCATTCAGACTTCTCCGCGGGTTGCCGGTGCACGAAATGACGGCTTTATCTGTTCTCAGTATGATCTGGTTGCAACTACGGATGCAGACAGTGTTGTCTCATCGAACTGGGTTGAAAGTATAATCAAGTCATTTTCTGATCCTGATGTAGCCCTTTCGTACGGCCCGGTTACCTCTATTGAACAAGAATCTGGGAATAAACGTTATGTCTACCTGTTTAATGCACTGA
Source organism: Methanospirillum lacunae (assembly GCF_003173355.1). NCBI lineage: Archaea > Methanobacteriati > Methanobacteriota > Methanomicrobia > Methanomicrobiales > Methanospirillaceae > Methanospirillum > Methanospirillum lacunae. Next base: position 21,647 of record NZ_QGMY01000008.1, read on the forward strand.
TATGGTTCGGGGCTCATTCCAATCTTTATCATTACACCCTAGGATGCAATACGGCGTTTAGGAAGGAAGCACTCATAAAGGCCGGAATGTACCGGATTCTTGATGCCGGAGATGATCTAGAGATCGCAGTCAGAATGCGTAAGATGGGAGAGGTCAAATTCTCACCAGATATGAAAGTAGGTTTTGATTTTCGTCGGTATGAGCAGTTCGGGTTCTGGAGAACGATTTACGAGTGGTACTCAATTGTGCTTCAAGGTGGTATCTCTGATAAATATACTTATACCCGCCGTCAGTATGATAAATATTAGATTACACTCATTAATCTCTGATATTTGAAACCTCATTTCGAAACCCCTTGAAAACAGGTATATAATGGGAGAGGGGCTTTCCATCCTCAATAACTGAACTGCCATACTCTGAGGTATACTATGGGTGTAAAACTTTCAAATCTGCCACAATTACATATACTTAAGACTTCTGCCATAACGGTTGATGATAATGGAGATATTGTATGGGATAATGGGAAGAGGCCTGTTACCAGAAGTGATGCAATAAGCCAGATCATTGAACGACTAAAAAGAGATTTGAAGAATTGGGATCATGAAAAAATCTCTACCCTTTATACAACTTTGCTAGACATTGAGATCGCTGGGCATCCAGAACGGCTACAGGATCTGGTAAATCTGTCTGAGCTTCCTACAGAGCCGATACCAACAGGAATGGAAAAATATCCAATCTGGGCATTAGATAAAGAAGGTTCCTGTCTTGTGGGTTCAGGTCAGTTATCTATCAAGAAATTAACTGAAGTTCACAGATGGTTTGTTACCAGAAAACCCGGTTATTGCACTAAACCTGATATAAAAGGGTGTTATCTGTGTAATCTTGCAAATTCGAAGAAAGATTGCAGGAACAATCAAATATTTTTCCCTCTCTAAAAAAAAGATCTTATTGTTGCATCATGAGATCTCTTGTTCCTTAATCCTGGTGAAGAGGAACATTATACCCGGACAGGTGTACCGGGGTATAACACTTTCCGCTTTTTTATACTATTCCTGCGATAGCAGCCTGTATATTGTGTAATCCTGTGGAGATCACAACCACGGGATCAACGCCGAGTACCGGGAAGAGAAACATGAAATAGAGAATCGTTCCCAGAAAACTTCCCAGGTTTGCAACTGATGCAACCAGTACAACTTTGAACAAGGGAATCTGAAACAGTTCTCTTAGTGATGTTGCCTCATAGATCTTCCTGAAATCAGAGACCGGAGGTTTTCGTGCCTTTGCTTCCACATATGCTGCAATCCACCCGGCATGAAGAAGTGGATTTAGTGATGTCATCCAGGCAACACAGAAACAGGTGATCACTGAATAGGGATGGCCACGGACTGCCAGAGTTGCTCCTGCAGATAAAGCTCCATGAATCAGAACCCAGAAGATAAATGCATGAAGAAGAACATCCAGCCCAACTCCTGAACACGCAATCGAGGCGAGCAACAGAAAGAACAGGGCTGTTACACAACTTCCAATAATCAAAGTCCAGGGATATCGTTTTGGCTCTTTTACAAGTGATTCTTTAGATGGAAGTAATGAGGGATCCTGCAGATACCGGTTTATACCCTGCATATGACCGGCACCAACTACTGCAAGGATTCGATGATCACCTTCCTTTTTTAGATAAATCAGGTTATGTGCAATGTACGCGTCCCGCTCATCGATGAGTGCATGTGCCCCCTGGGGTGAGAATTTTTTAAATTCCCCCATAATGACTTCGAGCATGTCCTCATTTTTAAGTTTCTCAATCTCTTCAGCATCAATATTTTCAACTTCAGAAATTGAGAAGATAAGTGAACCAACCATCTTGATCTTCCCGATAAAACCAAGTGATTGCCAGAATCTAAGGAGGGTAATTTTTATATCACGATCTACCAGTTCCACCCTGAGCCCTCTCTGCTGGGCCTCGACCATCGCGGCTTTCATCTCGGCCCCGGGTTCTACCCCGACATCTAAACCGATCTTTCGCTGAATATAGGATAAAAGCCATTGAATAAGGAGTTGGTCAAAATTCTTGAGTTCCAGGACATCATCAACAGATGGAGTAGCACCCTCCTTGTTGATGGCCTTACTTCTTCCTTGATCCAGTTCTACAGCAACGATGTCTGGATGAAATTGTTCGATTGATTCTCTGACTTCATCGACGCTTTTTGCCGAGATATGGGCAGTCCCGACAATTTTAATCTCACCCATGTATACTCCATATAGGAACCAGAATAATAAAAGGGAAGTTGAGCGGGAAAAGGATTTTTGGACGTATACCCTGCAAAAAGATTGGATGTTTTATGTCCCTCTGCAACACGCATGCATGCAGGAACTTTTTTTTGGAAAAACAGAAGAGGTTCTCATGTGAGTCTTCGCTATCAGTAAGACCTCTATTATAACAGGGAGTTACGTGGCCGTGCGATCACATCTAATCACTGCGTGATTGAGGCATGTTATCACAGAATGACTTGTTTTGTGCATTCTCTCCGGTATTTGGTTCTACGTGGATAGTAATACATGCACGGGGGAATTCAAGTTTTATATCCTCCTCAAGGTGATCAGTCAGATCATGCGATTGTTCTACTGATACTAGTTTATCAACAACAAGATGGAATTCGATAAATATTTCCGGTCCGGCTCTTCTTGTTCGTAGTCCATGATAACTGACATAATCCGATTCATGATCACAGATAATCCCTGTGATTCTCTGTACTTCATCGTCTGTAAGGCGGTAATCAGTCAGATCTTTATATGACTTCATGGTGAGTTCATATGCTGCTCTTATAATGACAAGGGCAACACAAATAGCGACGATTGAATCAAGAATTTTTATTCCGGTAAGCTGAATCAAAACCAGACCGACCATGACACCAACAGATGTATAAACATCTGTCCGCAGGTGCCAGGCATCACTTTCCAGGGCTATTGACTCTGTCTTTTTTGCAATCTTCATGAGCCGCGATGAAACAAAGGCGTTTGAAAGTGCTGATATTCCCATTACTGCAATACCGGCCATCATAAGCGTCGAATTCAGTGGTTCTGAAGTTGGTTCAATTATTTTTTGAGTAGCCTCATAAATGATCAGGGCTGCTGCAACGAAGATGAGAATAGCCTCGAAAAGACCTGAGATGGATTCATATTTACCATGGCCATATGAGTGCTCATCGTCAGGAGCCTCTGCAGATTTTCTAACTGAAATATAAGCTACAACAGAAGCAAGGAGATCCATACCCGAATGTATTGCCTCTGATATCATACTGATCGAACCAAGAGCTAATCCGACGATCAGTTTTAAAATAACAAGAAATGTGTTGGAAATTATCGAAAGCAGAGCTGTTTTTTCTTTTTCCTGATTTAATGATTGATAGATATCTGCCATATATTATCGAAAGGACTTAGAGAATAGGGAGAGAAAGAAGATAAGAGTATTTAAAATCATACAAATCAATGTTTTTTAAGTTTTGGGTAATAATTCAACAGATTCAAGATTATCAAATCAGAGTGATATTTTTTAGATCGATCGAAAATGATGTGTTAATAATCTAAAATTTCCAGATGAAGTATTAATAATTCAAAGTGAAAACCTGATGATTCTTGAATATTGCAGACAATAGAGTTCCATCTGGTTTTGGTTTAAGTGTACCTAAATTAGATAATATGGGTACTATATTGTCCCAAATTTTCCGGTGCATGGCATAATAGTCACTGAACTCCTGGGAATTTTTTTTTCAAGGGTGTTTTTAATCCGGTTGATTGTATCCTGAATCTCTGAAAACTTCTTCTCTCCATTGAATTCAAGGAAGAGTTCAATATAGATATTATTTCCACTTCTCCGGGATCTGACTCCATGAAATGCTTCATATTCGTCAAAATATTCAGCCAGAGCACGAACTACTTCCAATTGTAACTCTTCATCAATTGTTTTATCAAGCAGATCAGGAAGAGAGGAAGAGATGGTGCGGTACCCTGAAAACAGGAATGATCCAATAACAATAAACGAAGCTACCGGATCAATGTATATTGCCCATTCATATTCTGCCAGTAACATCACAAGTAATAGTGCAATGAGGACTGTAAGGTCAGTAAGAGCCTTTGTTTTAAAGAGCCTGACCTGTGATTCCATCACCGGTGAATACTCTTTTTTTGCAATATGGGATTTTTCTCTCCATAACCAGGTGTTTACACAAACACCGATAAACATCATACAGATAGCTAATAAAGTTCCTTCTTCATGAAGTAGGGAAGGATTGAGGAGCTTGTAACTTGTGATAGCGAAGACCAGGACAAGTGAGAGAAACATCACTGCACCGGTTATGATACCTGTCAGGGTCTCAAACTTGCCCATCCCATAATCGTATACATCCCCTCCACCTTTTGTAATCTTTCGCATGGCAATCCAGGCAAAAAAGGTTGAGAGGATCTCATTGCCACTTTTTATTACATCTGCATACAGGGTTACTGATCCTGAAAAGATTGCCAATAATATATCAGGTATCCAGAAGACGATGTCAATGATCAAACTTTTAAATATGACTTTTTCACGGGTCTGGTATGAATGAGTATCAGAAATGGTTTTTTCTTCTTCAGTCACTATATGTGGCATTGTCCTTTATACATGTGTGAAAAATCTACAAATATCATGCTAAGATCATAAGTAATTACTTTGTCAAATCAGTAAGATAATTTGAGTTATTGATAAATAAAGTCCAAAAAAGCATATGAACCTGAAAACCATAAAAATATGAATACATGGTGAAGAAAGTAGCCTCAACTTCAAATCCGGATATGGATGTATACCGGTGCAACCCGTGCCGGTATTATTATTATCCGGAGTTAGGTGATCCTACACAGAATATCCCGCCGGGAACACCGTTCACCAAGCTACCTGACACGTGGCGGTGCCCTCCATGCAAGGAACCCAAGTCTGCATTCGTGAAGGTTGAACGTCCAAAAAGCCGCCAGATATAACTCATGATTAATTCATGAAGGCAGCCAGAGGCTGCTTGATATTTCTTTCCTGCTGGATATGATAATTGTTTAACTTCTAGGGATTTAATAAAGACATTTCGCTAACGGACTCCTCTGGTTGAGCATATATGTACCCATGAAATCAACAATCTTCTCAAGCCATGCCGATTCCATGGACGATGTATCAGACGGAGACCCGTTGGGCTGATCAGTTTGTGTTAGTTAAATCTGAACCCAATCAGGCAAAAAGGGTCAATTCTGATACAGAAACAGTTCCCCTGGAAGAGGCAGTCCGTATCGTTCGTTCGATAGCCCATAAGACCGGGACCGAGACGATTCCGGTTGATGAAGCGGATGGTAGGACATTAAGTGAATCCATCTTTGCCCCTGATGATATTCCTGGATTTGATCGGGCCACAGTGAATGGTTATGCTATTATCTCATCTGATACAATCGATGCACAGATCAGGCCCATAAATCTTACAATTGTCGGTTCAATAACGAAAGGTCTCTCAAAAAATCACGAGCTCTCACCCGGTCAGGCATTCTCTATCCAGACTGGTGGAAAACTACCTGCAGGCGCAGATTCTGTAATTCTTGAAGAAGACAGCATTGTGCAGGGGGATGTAATATCGATTCAGCATCCTGTTCCTCCTGATGTTCATATCATCAGGAGGGATGAAGATTTTAAAAAGGGTGAGCCAGTATATCCCGCAGGATGGATCCTTCGGCCTCAGGATATTGCAGTCCTGGTGTCTATCGGTAGAATTCGTGTAAAGGTTAGGAAAAAACCGATAATTGGGATCATCTCAACAGGCAGGGAACTGGTTCCTTCTGAATCCATACCGAAGTCTGGAGAAGTCAGGGAGGTCAATTCGTACCTGGTTACTGCCTTCTGCAAACGGCAGGGTGCAATTCCTGTCAGGTATGGAATCATCAGGGACGATGCAGAAGAACTCACGAGACTGATAGAACAGGCTTCGCAGGAATGCGATGCAATCATCGTGAGTGGGGGAAGTTCAAGGGATGAGCATGATATAACGGCTCAGGTTATCCATAAACTCGGAAAAGTGTATACCGAGGGAATCTCTTTTGCACCTGAGAAACGGACCACCATCGGGCAGATTGATTCGGTCCTCGTAATAGGACTCCCAGGCCATCCGTCTGCCACCTTCATGGTACTGACCCTTGTCGTGATTCATCTCCTTCAGGCGATGAAAGGTTCTCCAAACCAGCAGGTTTACAGAAAGTATGTCCGGCTTACTGATACCCTGCATGCCAGTAAAGATAGTGACCGGTATATCAGGGTCACTATCACAGATGATAAGGCAACACCGGTCTTTGGAAAATCCGGTCTTATTCATATGCTTTCACAAAGCGATGGTATTGTGAAGATCCCGGCTGGAAGCAAAGGGTATAATGTCGGCGACCGGGTCGAAGTGATGATCTGGTAGGGATTGGAACTGGTTATATCCCCGCAGGTAAAAAAATAGATATGTACTCTGAACTCGGGTATAGGTATTTGAACCGGATATTTTTCCCTGTCTTATGTTCCTGGACTGGTTTAACGGCTGATGCTGCCATAAGAGCACAGCGCCGGATAATATATGTCTAAATCAGAAAATTCAGGTCCAAATGCTTCATCAGAGTATTATTTTGATGTAGTACCGATCGAGGAAGCGGTGCGGATCGTCAGGAGTATATCGCATCAGACCGGGACTGAAACAATACCGATCGATGATGGAGATGGAAGAACACTGAGTGAACCTGTTGTCGCTCTTACGGATATTCCCGGGTTTGAGCGGTCATGGCGTGATGGATATGCAGTCATCACCGATGACATTCATTCTGCCTCCGAATCTTCACCAATTAACCTCTCCTGCCTTGGAGCTGTACGGATGGGAACACCTTCCGATCTCACAGTCACTCCCGGGACCTGTATGTATATTCCAACCGGGGGTCAGATCCCGGCAGGTGCCGATGCTGTTGTGATGGTTGAGTACACTGAACGTTTAGGAAACACCATCCTCATAAAAAAGCCTACAATCGTAGGTGAAAATATCATCCGGCGTGATGAGGACTTCAAGGCGTCTGATCTTATTTATCCAGTCGGCTGGATTCTTCGTCCACAGGACATCGGGGTCCTGGCATCGATTGGGAAGACTCAGATTACCGTCAGAAAAAAACCGGTTATCGGGATCATCTCAACAGGTGTGGAACTTGTTCCTGCTGAAGCAATACCCCGGCCTGGTGAGGTCAGAGAGGTGAATTCATACCTCATCACGGTCTTTTCACGTAGACAGGGTGCAATACCTGTCCGTTATGGAATCATCAGGGATAATCCGGACGAGCTTCGTGAAACCATCTCCCGGGCTACACGGGAATGTGATGCCGTTGTGGTAAGTGGAGGAAGTTCCAAGGATCGTAATGACATCACTGCCAAAACCATTGGAGAACTTGGCGAAGTCTTTGTGCATGGTATCTCCATCGCACCCGGAAAACCGACTATTATCGGAAAGATTCAGGATGTTCCTGTCATCGGTCTTCCCGGCCATCCTGCCTCTACATTCATGGTCCTCTCCCTGGTTGTCATTCACCTTCTTCAGGCACTCAAGGGTTCGCCCTGTCAGAAGACATACAAACAGAAGATACGGATGGCAACAAGTGTTCAGTCAGAACAGGGGCGAGAGCATTATCTTCGTGTCAGGATAGAAGGAGATTATGCCACCCCGGTGCTGGGCAAGTCGGGTCTTATGAATACGCTGGCCTGGAGTGATGGAATTATCCGGATTCCTGCAGGAGATGAAGGATATGAGGCTGGTGACGAGGTTGAGGTGATGCTCTGGTGAAAAGGTATCTGAGTAAGATACCCCTGCCTGAAGCAATAACCATCCTGACAAAAACGTTTCCTCAACCTGATCAGCGTGAATTTATTCCCGCAGAAGAGGCGAATGGCAGAGTTCTTGCCTCACCTGTATATGCCCAGGCCACTATCCCTGCTGCAAGACTGGCTTCAATGGATGGGATTGCCGTCAGATGTCAGGAGACATTTGAAGCCAGGGATCAGAATCCGATCCTGCTCATGAATGTCATTAGCATTAGTACCGGTCAGGTAGTCCCTACCGGGTATGATGCTGTCATTGCATCAGAAGAGATCGGATTTGCCGGAGATGACAGGTATGAGATTCGGCGTCCCGCAAGGATGGGTCAGAATATCAGGGAGCCCGGTGAGGAGGTAAAAGCTGGGCGTCTTATCCTCCATCCAGGTCACCGGATCGAACCATCTGATCTTGGTGCACTTATCACCTATGGCATCAGGGAAGTTGAGGCCAGATCCCTTGTTGTAGGACTCATCCCTACAGGTGATGAACTAGTTCAGGGAGACCAGGAGCCAAAGCCGGGTCAGGTCAGGGAAAGCAACACTGCTGTCATTGCGGCATCTCTTGTCCAGGCTGGAATTACAGCGGTACGATACCCGATCACTCCCGATGAACCGGATTTAATCAGGAATGTAATCAGTATTGCTGCGCAGTCCTGTGATCTGGTTCTTATCTCAGCAGGTTCGTCAGGAGGTAGCCGCGATCATACCCGTGAGGTCATTGAAGAACTTGGAAGCATACTCTTTCACGGGGTTGCGATGCGGCCAGGTAAGACAATTCTCTGTGGAAATGTTGAAAGTACTCCGGTAATTGGTCTTCCCGGCCAGCCGATGGCTTCACTTACGGCGTGGCGTGAGATCGTAATTCCTCTTCTTCGCAGCTGGGAGTTTGACCTGCAGCAGATTCATGAATCTTCGGCGGTTACTGCTGAACCTATTCCCAGCGACGGCGGAATTGATGAGTTCATACCGGTATCAATAGTCAGAATACTTGGAGAGGATTATGTGTTCCCTCGGCCAAGGGGTGCAGCAGGTCAGATGCAGGCCGTTCGCTCCAATGCAGTTCTTCACATTCCAGCCGTAAAAGAAGGATACCGGGAAGGTGCTACTGTCACAGTACGACTGACCCGGCAGCACCGGGATGAGCAGGGTATTCTTATTGCAGGAATATCGGATACCCTGACTGATCTTCTCCAGGCTACGTTTATCTCCCATACCTATCATCTTATCATACGCCCTCTCTCTGCAATTGGGGCCGCTGCAGCCCTGTGTAAAGGAATGTGTCATGGTATCTTTATTTCCGGGTCTGCTACAGGTAAGGATAGCGATATCTCAAGGCTTCTTCAATCCGGATGCAGGGATCAGGTACGATCAATGCCGGTAGGATGCAGGGGCGGCGAACTGATCATGTTGCTCTTCAGGGACACCCCCCCGGTCCTCGGTGAAATCTCACCACTCATAGATTTCCTCTCTTCAGAAACCTGGAGGAAAGTAGTGGGGCTCCCGGAACAGGGCTGTACAGTTGAACCCTTGACATCAGAACCAGGGAATGAATATAGTGAACAGACAACAGGTCATACACAGAGGATCAGATCATGAAGGGGATTGAATTTATTGAGGCAACCCGGTACGGGGATGAACAGATAACAACTGATGAGATGAAAGGGCTTGAGCAGCCGGAAATTGAAGAAGGGCCTGTTGGAGATACCATACCCCTGCCTGACCCTGATCCCGAGGTAATTGGTGAACTTGATCTCTCAGAAGCGATTGAACTTCGGGAAAGTCGTCGGGATTACACCGATGAAGTACTGACACTTCCCGAACTCTCGTATCTCCTCTGGTGTACTGCAGGAGTAAAATGGGCATTTCCCGGTGGGGCATTCAGAACCGTGCCTTCTGCGGGGTGTTGCCATGCCATTGATACCTACCTTGCGATAAACAGGGTTGAAGGAATTAAACCCGGGCTGTACCGGTATATCGCAATGGAGCATGCTCTTGAGACACTCCCGGCATATCCGGATATTAGTGAGGACATGGGCACTGTCTGCTTTGACCAGCCCTGTGTAAAACAGGCAGCAGTAATCTTTATCTGGGCTGCTGATGCATACCGCATGACCTGGAAGTATGGAGAGCGGGGATACCGTAACATTTTCCTTGACGCCGGTCATATCTGTCAAAATCTCTATCTGACAGTTCAGCCGGTTGGATGCGGGTGCTGCGCTATCGGTGCTTTCAAGGATCAGAATCTCAATGATATGCTCAATCTTGATGGGATTGATCGGTTTGTGCTCTATCTTGCAACAGTAGGAAAAGTAGATCAGTCTGAAGAGGAAGAATCACCCTCTGCAGATTTTGGTGCTTGAACAGGAAAAAGTGATTACCGGGTAGTTAATACCCAGTTATAATCTCTTCTTCAGGAAGGGAGGCAACCACGTCTTCCTTGAATTTGTCAAATCCGATATCATCAAGTTGATCCGGGAGCAATGAGTCACCCCAGGCTCTTCGGTAAATCCAGTAGATGATCTTCTCAATGCAAAGATCCACAGTCTCCGGGCTTTTTACAGTGACAAAATGTTTGCCTATCTTGGGATGGCGACCACGTTTTCCTCCGACTGTGATGTGATATGCAGGAGGATCAGACTTGATGATATGGAACGGACAGCAGGCGATACACATACCACAATGAACGCATCGGTTCTCATCAAGATTAATCACACCGTTCCTGATGACGATAGCATTCTCTCTGCAATAATGAGTGCAGGTTCCACAACCCGTGCATGTACCTGGAATCCGGTATGGTCTGACCACTCCGGTTATCCCGATCTCATTTAGTTTTTCACTCATGCAGGAGTTTGGGCAGGCTGATATCGCAATTCGTGCCTTGACAGGCATATCCCTGCCAAAATGTTTTTTATCAAGGGCAAGTGCCAGAGAGATTGAGTCGAGCTGTGCATACTTGCACCGCTCAATCCCCGGACATGCCGTGACATTTACAATCTCTGACTTCTCGGCACCGAGGGGTGTCTCGTTCTTCTCAAGTGCAGCGACGATCTTCTCAAGATCCTCATATTTAACATGGATGAGTTCTGCAGTCTGTCGTGTGGTTAAGTGGATACCTGCTTTGAATTTGTCTGCAATCTTGCATATTCCGGACATTTGCTTGTTTGAGATTATTCCGGCAGGGATCCGGATACGGACGGTAAACAGTTCGCCGTCCATCTCCTGGATGATCCCCCCCTTTTCGTGGAGGGCAATTTTCCGCATGCTTTACTATGTGAATAGAGGATGAATGAATCTGTCGGGCCAGATGAATTATTGACTGAAGTGGTGTTTCCGCTCGACAGGTGATAATGAAGGAATCATGCCTCATTGAAACATGCAGTCTAATAATTGTTTGATTGCCCAACCAGTCAGTTCCACATTTTATTAATACTCGATTATCAGTGGTTTTCGACAGGCGCACTGGTAAATATGTAATCACGGCAGATGTAACATGGCCGGGTTATCAGGTTGGATCATCATGAATCGTCTGTTTTATTTCAATATTTATTATGGAATTGTCATATTGCTCTTCATTTGTGCTGTTGTCACTGTTTCTGCAGACAGTCTGAATTATCGAGAGAAGAGTGCAGACTCTGGAAAGAGCCTGCAGGTCTTGCCCCAGTATGCTGAAGATCGGATCATTGTCAGGTACAAGCCGGATGCCAGGGGACCTGATGATACTCTGAACTCATTCATGGAAAACACGAACAAAAAGGTAGGAGGTACAGTGATGGCAGACTTTTCTTCAATGGGAATATCTGGAATGCAGATCATCAGACCTCCTGACAGTCAGAGCGCTGAAGAAGCCATATCAGAGTATGCACAGCAACCCGATGTGCTCTATGCAGAGGCTGATCACCTCATCTCCTTATCACCAGATGAGTCTGCTGATTCGGTAAGCAGTTCTGTGAGCAATTCTGGCTCATCATCAGTGACTCCTGATGATCCGGGATATTCTCTCCAGTGGGGTCTTCATAACACTGGACAGTCCCCATTTTATGGAACAGTAGGTGCGGACATTGATGCTCCTGTTGCCTGGAATACCACAACAGGATCATCAGTTGTCATAGCCGTTGTGGATACCGGGGTTGACTATACGCATGAAGACCTTGCGGCTAATATCTGGACCAATTCCGGCGAGATTGCTGGGAATGGAATTGATGATGATGGTAATGGCTACATCGATGATGTGCGGGGCTGGAACTTTTATAGCAACACCAATGATCCCATGGATGATAACGGACATGGAACTCATTGTGCCGGTATCATTGCAGCGGTGGGAAACAACAATGTCGGCGTGGCCGGGGTGAACTGGAAGGCAAAGACCATGCCTCTCAAGTTCCTGAATTCAACAGGAAGTGGCTATACATCAGATGCGATATCTGCAATCCTGTATGCAGACAAGATGGGAGCGAAAGTAATTTCAAACTCATGGGGAGGATCCGGTGTATCACGATCTCTAAAAGAAGCAATAGATGCTTCTTCAGCAGTAGTTGTTTGTGCAGCAGGAAATGATGCTGAAGATATCGAAACAACTCCCCTCTATCCCGCATCTTATAATAGTTCAAATATCATCGCGGTCGCAGCCACAGATTATAATGACAACCTTGCTACTTTCTCCAATTATGGCGCCATATCTGTAGATATTGCTGCCCCTGGCGTTAAGATAAGAAGTACATACAAAGATGACCTGTATGCATATCTTTCAGGGACGTCGATGGCTACACCCTATGTCTCCGGAGTTGCGGCCCTTATATCTGCTGTCAACTCTTCACTCTCCAACACTGAAATAAAGGCAAAAATCCTGAATAGCGCAGATGCAATCAGTTCGCTGAAGGGCAAAGTTGTAAGTAATGGAAGGCTAAATGCTGCAAATGCAGTAGAAGCAGCTTCTGGTGGCGGGAGTACGGACCCCGTAGATAACGACGATCTGATTGTTTCATTCACCGCAGCTCCACGATCTGGAAACTCGCCACTTCCAGTTCAGTTTATGGATACATCATCGGCAGAAGTGACCGGGTGGAACTGGAATTTTGGCGATGGGAGTTATTCAATACTAAAAAACCCCCGGCATGTGTATCAGAACAAGGGTAAATATGCAGTGACACTAAAGATCACCAGTGGAAGTAGGAGTGGGTTACTGAAAAAAACCGGATATATTACTGTTCAATAACTTTTTTCTCATACAGAATAACTCATTTCGAATCCCGCAAAGTGAGAGGAGCCGGTTGTGATGAGACAAGTTCGATCAATGACCGCTGGATAAAGATGTTGTCATCCGGCCCCTCTCATCCCTCATGTACTGGATCAGATCGATGAAAACCGGTTACCCCGAGGGATATTGAGGAAACCAGTTGATTTGCGGGATTTGTGTGGTTGGTTTTCCATCTGCCTACCGTTGGATATCTGGTGGAGACAGGCGGAATGGCATGTTCTGTCTTCAAGAATCTCTGAAGGATGATTCTCAACTAATCGCCGAAGGAGCTCTTTCCGTCTGGAAAGAGTGGTGCAGACACTCGTTAGGTTTGACCGTATGAGCAGTTTACAACCAGATTGGAGTTTTCATATTACATGAATGCCCTGTTCTCCAGCTTATAGAAGTCCTGTAACATACCCTGATATGCACAGAACTTCTTACTCCGGCAAAGAAGTATTGGATATTATTGCATAAAAAGACTTTGACATTTATGTAAAATAAGCTATATTGTGTAAACATTTCCTGTGACAATTACACTCTGGCAGAATCTTCCCGTCATATGGGAGTTAAAGAACTATGCTATTTGGAGTAGTAATGTTTGAGAATACAATGATAAGAATTTAACTTAAAGAGGGAGTATATCTTAACTGAAAATATGAGCACTATCGATATCCTCTTACAGAAAGCCAAGGAATTTCACGGAGAAATCTGTCCAGGAATTGTTATGGGAACCAGGATGACCATAGCTGGGATGCGGGAACTTGACATGGACCCCCTTTTGAAAACTCAGGATCTTATTGTCTATGTTGAGATTGACCGGTGTGCAACCGATGCAATTCAGGCGATTACCGGGGTGTCCCTGGGTCACCGTTCTTTAAAATTTATGAACTATGGAAAATTTGCAGCTACATTCATTAATACTCAAACCGGAAAGGCGGTCCGGGTTTCCGCTCTTCCTAAAAACTCTGACCAGCCTAAAGATATGAAAGAGGTTGCAAAGATGATCTGTAATGCTCCTGAAGAAGAGATATTTAAAATTCAAAAAGTTCATGTAGATATCCCAAAAGAAGATCTGCCAGGATTTCCAACACACAAAGATGTCTGTAGCCGGTGTGGTGAGGGGATTATGGATAGTAAAGAGATTATTATCGAAGGAAAAGCGGTTTGTAAAAATTGTGCCCAGGGATCGTATTACACGATCATCTGATCATAATCAATCCTTTTTCCACCAGATCATTGCCCTTGGAGAGACACTGCTCATCGTGTACTGACCATCCTGATACAGCAATTTCTTCTCCAGATATTCTCTGAGTACAGTGTATTGCTCTTGAGTTTCAAGGTTGAGGCCCGCTCCCTGATCGCTGACTGCTTCATCCAGTGATGCAAACCTCTGCTGATGAATTTCTTTAGTTACCTCTACATTAGCATAAATGCCCATCTGGTGAAGCAGGTTAAATACGATATTTGGTTTCTGGTATTTTTTGAATGGAATTCCATATAGGGCCTCCCAGATATCCCCGTAATTCTTCTGCCATGGAGAGAGCATATCTGCAAACCAGAAGATATAAACAAAACCGCAGGAGATCTGATCCATCTTCTGGAGACCTTCCCGAAGGTCAGGAAACCCAAGGGAGTAGGATGCAATAACAACATCATACGGCCCTTTAAGATCCCTGGAAGTATCCACATCTTCCCACTTCTTGGGGACGATAACTACGTTTTTCAGATTATCCTCAGCAATATTTGCAACAAGACACTCTCGCATAAACACAGACGGTTCAACGGCCGTAACCTCTTTGACAAGCCCAGCCAGGGGAATTGTGAGAGTCCCTGGTCCTGAACCCACATCCAGCACCCGTGAATCAGGAGAAATATTCATTGCGTTTATTCGTGCACGGGAAGCCTGCCAATCATTCTCCCTTGCTGTTTTGTTGAACCGGTCACATCGTTCTTTTTCAGACCACCGGTCTGCACAGCTGATAAATATTTTTTTACCCTTCTCTCCCTCTTCAGGTTTTTTCCAGGCTTCGTTCCAGTCTATTGTGGTAACATCTATCATAATATATACATCCAGGGTGTCATGCTACGGTCAGCAATAACCGCAGTCGTTCGTGATATTTCAGAGTTGTTGCATACAACTATAATCAGGATTGTTAAATAAGATATGCAAATAATTACATGAATGTAATCTAAAATTACTTTGATCAAGACAAATATTCGCGTATTTTATTTTTACATTCCATGAAGATACAGGTACCATGACAAAAGCACCAAAGCCTGATCAGATCCTGAACGATACCATTGCACTGCTTCGGGACAGACTGCCTGAACCCCTGGAATCGATTACAATTGAGAGTGTTGTAGTCGGGGTTTTTTTCACCGGAGTGAAACTAAGCAATGGATACGGAGGAATCTGTTTCACACCAGTTGATCTCATCCCTGAATCCGTCTGCTGCACCATAGCCGCAAGTGCAATGCCCTATTGCGGAAATATGCAGGGTGTATCACTAGACAAGGTTCTGGATCATATCTCATCTCCTGCACCTCTGGTCAGAGCCGTGCTCATTAGTATCGTCAACGCCCTCTCTGCCTGGTATTTTGACATATGTCCCAAAGGAACCTATTGCATTGAGGATGATACTGATGCTTTTGATATTGTCGATGAAATCGATCCTAAAAAACCTGTTGTGGTTGTAGGGGCACTCTGGCCCGTGATTCACCGACTCAAGCAACGGGGAGCTTCCTACCGGATCTTTGAACTCAACCGGAATGCACTTCGCGATGATGAACTTCCATTCTTTGTTCCTCCAGAAATGCAGGATGCTGCTCTTGCAGAGGCAGGATGCGTAGTGATGACAGGAGCGACAATGGTAACCGGGACTACTGAAGATCTCCTCTCCCGGATCCCCAAAGGAGTTCAGGTTATCATAGGGGGACCAACCATTAGCATGATTCCCGATCTTTTCTTTGAGATGGGGGTGACTGCTATCGGAGGAGATATTGTAACTGATCCAGACAGTCTGCTTACAACTATCATGCAGGGCGGATCAGGGTACCATTTCTTTGGAAAATCTGCCCGAAAAATCCTGATCAGGAAGGCCTGTTGAATTAACAGCCCAGTGGTATGACACAACCAGACGAGAGAAGACGATATCAGCCCTTAGTTTTTCATCCTGGGATGCTTGACAGGATTGAACAGATTGAAGAATATGCGTCGCGTCTTCTCCCGTTCATTCCCCGTGGTCTGCCTGTATATCAGTCACATGGAGTCAAACACTCACTTTCAATCATCCACACAATCAATTGCCTGACAGAAGTACCAGATCTCCAGATTAATCAGGCAGAGGTTTTTCTGCTTTATCTTGCGGCATGGCTTCATGACCTTGGGTATCTTCATCCTCTCTCAATCTATGATCGTGGAATGCATACTGAACTCTCGCTGGATATGATAGATCGGGACCCTACAATTCAACGTCACATCCAGTCATCAGAACTATCTCTCCTTGGAATAATCATCAGATATCATGATACCCATACTGACCTTACAGCAATACGGGAGAGATCATCGAATGTCCGCATTTCGCTTATAACTGCACTCTTTCGTATCGCTGACGCCATCGATATCGGAACTGACCGCTGTCCTCCCGAAGTATTTGAACTCATTAGTGATGGTCTGAACGAGCACAGTAGAAGGCATTGGCAGGCTCATCAGAATGTAATCGGTATCAGAATATCATATCCGGTAATAATTATCATGGTTCGTGATCCTGAAAACCCCTTTTTCAGGAGGAGAGTTATCGCTCATCTTCAGGAGGATTGCATGACCGCTAACATGATCCTGAAAAGATTCAATCTTTCACCTGTGACAATCGAATGTAGGAAAGAGGAGGGGACCATATAATATGGGCTTATCTTATTACGCTGAAAAAAAATGGAATTTCGGGTTGTAAGGGCATTTTTGGCAGGGTAATTAAACTGACCCTGACTGGATAAACTGCCGGATGTCAGTTTTTATCAAATTTTAAACTTTGCCATCTCACCTGATACATTTTCGACGATTCCAACTACACCTGACATGATCTGTCCGATTTCATCAATTGAGGCACTTGCCTCTTGAGATGCTGCTGCAGCATCACCCGCCTCCTGTGAGGTGTTCTGGATCAGGTTGGCAACTTCCTGAATGCTTGCGGTCACTTCCTCTACCGATGCTGCCTGCTCCTCTGATGCAGAAGCCACTTCAACTGTATTGTTGTTTATCTCACCGATAGTATCTGCAATCCTGTTAAAGGCAGTAAGGGTCTCTTCCAAAGCATTGCTTCCCTCCATTACGGCAGTTGTGGATTTTTCCATCGCTTCTGTTGCCTGCTTTGCCCGGGCCTGAAGTTTTGTAATGATATCATCTATGGTCTCTGCTGATTTGCGTGAATCGAGAGCGAGGGATTTTACTTCAGAAGCTACAACTGCAAATCCTCTCCCTGCATCCCCGGCCCGTGCTGCCTCTATGGCTGCATTAAGAGCAAGGAGATTGGTCTGGCTGGCGATATCAGATATTAATCTGACGATCTTTCCGATCTCATCCATCTCTGAGTTGATTCCAGAAACAATCGAATCGACCTCCTCAGTTGAGAGTGTGATATCACCCATGGCTTTTTCAGACCGGTGAGCGAGAGTAATACCACCTTTTGCCAATTCGTTTGCCTGATTTGAAGAGACTGAAACTGATTCGGCCTTCCTTGATACTGCCCCGACAGTTTCATTGAGATCCTCCATCGCACGAAGCACCTGTGAGATTCCATCACCTCCTTGTTCTGAGTTTTGACTGACTTTTCCTGTATTGGTTGCAATCTGCTGTGCTCCGGTTATGACCTCTTCTATACTCACATTCGCCTGTTCGGCTCGTGTTGCCAGATCAGAGATATTCTTATTAATGAGAGATACTGCCTCTGAAACTTTTATACCAATATTGTTCAGTGCATTACGGAATTGTATCCATTCGCCTTTTACCTCTATCTTCTGATCAAACCGTATTGCAAAGTTATAATTTGCATATGCTTCAGCGATCTTCATCGATTCATAGACCGGAGCGGTTATTGAATCAAGGGTCTGGTTCATACCCTCTATGATAGTACGGTAATCCCCTTCATGAATTGAAGGATCGGACCTGTACTGGATATTTCCAGCTATCGCTGCCTTTGCAATGGCATCGGAATCAGAAACCAGACTTGTTATTGCCTGACGTGCTGTCTCTACTGCCTGTCCAATTTTAACAAACTGCTCCCTTGCCTGTGCAGAATGTTCATCTGCTTCCAGGATCTCCACACTAAATGTTGTATTTCCATTGGCAAGCGACCTGATATTCTGCTGTACCAGTTCAACCGATCGTTCTAGATATGAGAGGAGCGATCTGATCTCTGTCATATCAGAAAATATTTCGATAAACCGAATTACATCTCCTTTTTGATTCGTAATTGGAATGTAGACATAGTCCAGATTTTTGACTCCTTTTGGAGAATCTACAACCATTCTTCCTCGTGCAGCTTTTTTGGTTTCTAGTGCCTCTCTGATAGTTGGACCTACCCGCTCAGTGACATTGATGTCGCTGAGTTTCATTTTGAGACTCTCTTCATGGGTGTATCCCAATATCTTCTCGAATGCCGGATTGTTGTCTCTAATATGCTGATCTGTATCCACCATCAGGATTGCATTCGGATTTTCTTGGATAAACGTCTGGATCTCATCGATATATGCAACCTGTTCGGATATGTCGATGTACATTGCTACTACGTTGACAACATTACCATTTACATCAATAATGGGAATATACGTAAAATCAAGTGTCTTCACTGCCCATCCAAAGTCCACAACCAGTCTTCCTTTCCCCGGCTTCTTTAAGGTGAGAACATCACCAAAAGACTGTCCTTCACGTTTGGTGATATTAAACTCCTGTATTTTCATAGAGAGTAACTGTTTTTCAGGTAACTTACACAGATCCAGGAAAGATGGATTAACTGCAAGAATATTTCCCTGAGTATCCATAGTAATTATTGAAGCCGGATTTTCTTTAACCAGGGCATCAGATTCGTTGATCCTTTGGACAAGTTCGGTAAGATCAGCAAAGATATCATAAATTATAATAAGATTTCCTTCAGAATCAAAGACCGGAATATACGAATATTCCATATTTTTGATACCGGTGGGGAAATCTACTACAACCGTGCCTGATACAATTGATTTTGATTTCACAGCATCTTCGACTGTCAGACCTTCCCTTTTGATAGTTTTAAAATCAGCCAGGGTTTTACCAATCCAGTCTTCCCATCTATATCCTGATATCTTGGTAAAAGCTGGGTTAACTTCAGCAATTGTCAGATCTGGATTTAGTTTAAGAAGAGCATAGGGGTTCTGGTTTATAAGGGCCTTATTTTCTTCAATCCGTACCTGCTTGGACATATCAATAACGGTAGTCAGCAGGCATTGTTCTCCATTGTAGAGAATTGGTTTAAGAGTAACCCTTGCAGGAAATTGCTTCATCTTCAGGGTCATATGTTCCCAGTAAAATGAAACTGAACCTGTCGAAAATGCTTTATTTATAAGTCTCTCAACCTCAAAGGCAGTATCAGATCCGTTTTTTTGTTTTAAGGGTGACAATATACTCGGTTGTTTTCCGATGATCTCATTCCGGTCTGAAGCATCAAATATCCGGAGTGTTTCTTTGTTACAATCGATAAAAACCCCCTGCTTCCCTATAATAAGGGTCCCTATGGGTATTGAATCGATAATTGTCTGGAGCGACTGGGTATCTACAGCACTGATCACTGATTGATATTGTTCGGTCATGGTATCCTCCCTAAACCTGCCGATAAAGCAGAAGTACATCTTACTTTTTAATTACCCGTCCAAAGATTCGTTTTAATTGAGTTCAAGATACCAATAGGTACATCCCCACCACGCGGTAATCATGAAACAGGTAAGTCATGTAGGAAGTAAACTGCCCGTATATATATAATTATCTCGTATCTCCTGTATTTGTACTTCTCATTGTAATATCAGATGATGAAGAACGCAGAAAAACCCTGGTGTAATTATATCATCATCTGAACTCAGTGGCGTTTGGTCTGAGAGACCTGTATAAACTGAAAAAATGAAACGAATCATCTCTCTATGTCTGTACCTGCTTCCGATTTGAATCATAATAACTTCGTTAATTTGTTTTGATAGGTACATATTATTGATATTTAAATAATGTTTGTTTCTTTAGAAAAAGTAATAATTAGGCTTATTTTTAAAAATAAATCAAATTTTTAAAAATTTAAGTTCATGTTCGATTGGAAAATATTAACAAAATCTAAAACTTATATTATATTGTTAACAAATGGATGGTTAAAAGTATGAATTTGAGGAAAATTATAGTATGTATCCTCATGCTCATGGTGTTGAGCATACCCGTCTCTGTCTGGGCTGAAGCAAATCAGACACAAACAATTACTGATATGGCTGGCCGGACTGTTACAATCCCGGCACATATCGAAGGTGTTCTTGGAACTTCTCCACCAACAACCATGCTCATTTACATGATCGCA
This sequence comes from Methanospirillum lacunae, assembly GCF_003173355.1. Lineage (NCBI taxonomy): Archaea > Methanobacteriati > Methanobacteriota > Methanomicrobia > Methanomicrobiales > Methanospirillaceae > Methanospirillum > Methanospirillum lacunae. The sequence continues at coordinate 42,348 of NZ_QGMY01000008.1, forward strand.
CCCGACAAGCTGCTTGGATGGAACTCTAATAATACCGGATTCCTTCCTGCAAAGTATCTGAATTTGCCCGCTGTTGGAGGATGGTTTGGTGGGAAGGAAGGGAATTATGAATCGTTCCTTGCAATGCACCCCGATATCATTCTTGAAGGGTACAATCAGCAGGGTGATATGAAGTCCACTGTTGATGCACGACAGGATAAGTTCGGATCTCTTCCGGTTGTTGGTGTAGAGAACAGTGTTGACGCTTTGAGTTACGAAAAACCGATTAAGTTCATGGGTGATCTGCTTGGAGAATCAGCTCAGGCAGATAAGATGATTACCTTCTATAACTCTGTATTAGACCAGGTTCAAAGCAAGGTTTCAGCAATTCCAGAATCTAAAAAAGTTACTGTTTATCAGGCGGCCGGAAATGATGGACTAACCACTGAAGTCAAAGGTTCTCCTCATTCCCAGTTAATTGACATAGCAGGTGGGATTAACGTTGTTGATGAGCCCCTTACTGATGCTTTTGGCGAGATCAAAGTATCAATGGAACAGGTGATGACCTGGAATCCAGACGTGATCATTGTAGAGGATGCAAACCTGTACAAGAAGATGTTCACAGATCCGTCCTGGTCCCAGATTAAAGCGGTCAAGGATAAACGCGTATATCTTACTCCAAAAACCCCGTTCAGCTGGTATGACCACCCACCGGGTGTAAACCGGATCATTGGTATTCCGTGGACTGCCAAAATGCTGTATCCGGATGAATTCAAGGATCTGGACCTGAATCAGTTGATTAAAGATTTCCACTTGATCTTCCTGCACTTTGATATCACTGATGACCAGATTAAAAGTGCTCTGAATCCCGTTGCATCGTGATGGAGCAGAATCATCAAAAGGGGTTAAATCCCCTTTCTTCTAAGGGTCAGGCATGTGGTGAAGATTTTCATCGAATCGATGAAGTCATATCTGGATTCCGGCGGTATCGTGTTCTCACCTGGGCACTGGAATCTGGTATAGCCGATATTCTGTATGCTGTTGGTCCCCATGATCCAGATGTCCTGATACAAAAACTCGGATATCAGAGTTCTTTTGGAAAATCCTTTTTAGAAGCACTCGTAGAGATTGGCATTCTGGAAAAGAAAGAGAACAAAGTAGGATTGTGCTCAAAACTTGCTCCATATCTGGTATCAGAGAGCCCACTATATCAGGGAGATTCTATCAGGTCTTCATCTGAGGGTATATGGGGACAGAGTGAGGATTTCTTTAAAGAGAATTCCGAGTCTCAAAAGCCAGCCAGCCAGATGAGTCCAGATTTTCTTAAAGTGGTCTGTCAGCATAGTATGAGGGGAGAGATTCAGGAAATTACACGAATCTTAAGTAATATCCCGGAATTTCAATCTTCACACACACTTCTTGACATTGGGGGAGGACATGGTATGTATTCCATCTCATTTTGTCAAAAGAACCCGGGTTTGTCTGCAGTTATTCTTGATAAACAGTCTATCACTCCATTTACCCTGGAGATGGTTAAGCGGTACCAGATGGTGGACCGAATCTCAATCGAGACAGGGGACATGAATGTTGATATCCCAGGATCCGGGTATGATATGGTATTTGCATCTCATATTCTGTACCGGGCTGATGATCTTCATCTATTGCTCAAACGTATTGCGGCGAAGATAAAAACAAGAGGTCTTTTTATCTCAAACCACAAGTTTGAAGATGACTGGATCATCCCCAGAGAAGATGCCCTTAAAGCCATGGATACGGTTTTCATCAAAGGTCATCATCACATGGTGACGAGGGATGAGTTTAAAAATGTATTAGGATCATCTGGATTATCCGGGATCCAGTCTTTCAACATACGTACATGTACCGGGTTTTCCACACTAACCATTGCAACTAAAAATATGTAGGAGAATTCTTTGAATGAATGTCTCTTATCTTTTTTTAAATGTGATGGCTCATGTAGATATTTTTAATAATTTATTGGTATTATTAAGCCTAAGAAATACCAATTAATGATCTGATAAAAAAATGGCACTTACAAAAAATTGTTTAGTTAACCTAATTTTGCATATAAAAATCTGATATCGTTATACAAATAAATACTATTTGTCTGATTATTGTATCCCTATTTTTAATTACAAATCAGGAATCAAATCAAAAAAGGAAATTAAGAGAAAAGATTTTTAACAAAACCCACAATTTTTGCAGAGTCCTGCATGTTCCTGACATTCTTTAAAGTACTGATCAAGTATTGACTCTGTAGAACACTCACATCCTGTCCTGTATCTGACTGGAATACATACCTTTCTACCAGCTACTTCAATAAATTCAACTCTAACATCTACATGATACGTAGCTTTAAGATCTTCACTAGTAATGACCTCTTCAGCCGGGCCGATCTTCGAAAAAGAACCTTCTCGCATGATACCAACCATATCAGATACTATGAAGGCATGGTCCGGAAAATGGGAGGTCATAATTATTGAAATTCCCCTGTCGCGGAGCCGTTCAATCAGGGAAAGAACCTGCATCTGATTGCCAAAATCAAGGTGGGAAGTCGGTTCATCTAAAAGAAGAATTTCAGGCTCCTGGGCAAGAGCTCGTGCGATGAGAGCCAGTTGATGCTCACCTCCACTGATTTCATTCACAGGTTTATCTATTAAATGAAATACTCCCACTTCCTGGATTGCATCAATTGCAATTTTTATATCCTCATCTTTGGGAGACGAAAATGCAGAAATAAATGGAGCCCTTCCCATTACAACATAATCAATTACAGTATATGGAAATGAAACATCCCATCGTTGAGGAACAAATGCAATTTTCTTGGCAAGTTCCTGTCGTTCCATCTCTCTGATATCTATATTTTCAATCTGAACAGATCCATTATTTAGATCTAAAAGGTTGATGAGACACCGTAAAAGAGTGGATTTTCCTGTTCCATTAGGACCCAGAATACAAAATAATTCTCCGGGCTTCAAGGTAAAGGAAACATTTGAAAATACAGTACGTTGTTTATTCCAATTGAACTGGAGATTATGTGCACTAAATGTTATACCCATCCTGTTTTCCTCCTCCAAAGTAAGAACGCGAAGAATGGAGCACCTATAAGAGCAGTAAGGATTCCTAACGGAATTTCTGTGCTTATTAGCGTTCGTGAGATATCATCCATAACCAAGAGATATGACGCTCCCATGACTATTGTCATTGGCAGCAACTTGGAATAATCAGGACCCGTAATCATCCTTGCCAGATGAGGAACTACAAGTCCGACCCATCCAATAATTCCACTGATACATACTGCAGCTGCAGTAAGAAGAGTGGCACATAAGACGATTATTCTGGTAATCTGTTTGATGTCGATTCCAAGAGTTCTCGCTTCATCAGGACCTAGAGAAAGAAGATTTATTCTCCAGCGAATGAGCATCAGAATAAGTCCTCCGAGAAACATTGCCGGGGCTATCGACATAATATCGATATATCGTGCAGATGAAAGACTTCCCATAAGCCAAAAAACAATAGTTGGTAGTTTTTCATAAGGGTCTGCAACATACTTTGTTATTGAGAGCAGTGCACTAAAAAATGATGAAACAATCACTCCTGATAATACTAATACAAGAACCTGTCCGGTTTTATATAACCGGCTGAGAAGATATGTTGTGATGACTGCTGTAATTCCACCAATAAATGCAGAAACCTGTATATAATAGGTTGATAGTGATAACAAAATTGCACACGCTGCTCCAAACCCTGCACCCGAGGATACTCCCAGAATGTCTGGTGAAACGAGTGGATTTTTAAAGAGACCCTGATATGATGCACCAGCCATGGAAAGGGATGCACCTACAAGAACTGCTGCAATAATCCGAGGTAATCTGACCTGAAAAATAATTGTCTCTTCTGCACTCGACCATGTGTGTTCCATGGGAATAATTGGGGAGAAAAGGATTTTAAGAACATTTCCAGGTTCTACTTCAAATCTACCAATGAATAAGGACCAGATTATGATAAAAAAAGGGAGAATATAAAGAATTACTATTAGAGGAAGTACTAGCCTTCTTTTTTTTGTAATCTTATTAATCTCTTCGTTGCTCACATTATTCCTGATTGATTCCCTGGAGGAAGGTTCTGTATCAATCGGATGATTATCATTTGAATTATCCATTTTTACTCCTAGTTACAAATATGTATAATAAATCCGGATATCTGCGATGTATTTAAATACTGTACAATTGTGCATGTCTCTATATTATTCATTGCGTTTAGTTAAACCATTTAATTTAATTTAGATCAATTTCAAAAAAACGGACTGTAGCCTTATTTTTAAGATATTACTAAATTTTTAATCGAGTTACTCGAAGGTTATAAAAAATCTCATATACCTTGTTCTATACCGTTTTCTATGAAATCTGGCACAATTTTAATACATCATGAGTTGCAGAATTTTTCCTGTATTATTTAATTAAAAAATTAGATGGCAAAATCAGGTCTGAGAAGCCTCACTTCGACTTCATCTCCTGCCTGAAGATCTTTTGATCCAACCTTTTTATGAAGAACTGCATCCGCCCTGACACCCATCATTTGACCAAATCTTCTTTCAACCGGGGATATCAGGGTTTTTCCATTATTCTTGGTGACAGTTACCATCATGAAAAAATCAAACCCAGCAAATGATGACACCGGTTGGGTAATTTCTCCTTTGATATATGTATCAGGTGGAATTGGGACTCCCCATTGTTTCAGCAGGGGATAAACTAATTGATACAATGCGGTAAGAGAGGCAATAGATGGTCCTGGCATACCAAACACCGGCTTATTATTAACACTGGCCAGTGAAACCGGCTTTCCGGGACCCATTCCAACGCCATGAAACAGAAGAGATCCACTCCTTTTCAAGGCTTCAACAGCATAATCTTTAGATCCAGCTGAAGAGCCACCAAAGAGCAGAATCATATCACAATCTTTACATAACTGCTGGATCTCCTGTGCCATGCCTTCAGGTTCATCAGAAACAATTGGAGCGAGAACCGGAGTAATCCCAAACTGTTTCAGATAGGCAGATATCATATATGAATTACTGTCAATTATCTGGCCGGGCAGGGGATTTTTATTTGGTGGAACAATTTCATCGCCTGAAGCAATATGGCCTATTTTCCAGTTTTTTACGTGTACTTCCCTGATTCCATATGTGAGAAGAGCACCGATATCATAGGGTATGACATAATGGCCGATATCCATCACAATATCGCCTTTTCCGATATCAACTCCTTTTGGAACCGTATTTTGAAATGCGGCCATGGGGGTATGTATCTGATATTTTCCATTTGAAATTTCTGTGACTTCTTCAATTGGTATAACTGCGTCATACCCATCAGGCATGGGAGTTCCTGTATTTACCCGGGGGGCTTCAAGTTCAATAAGGTTGGTTTCACTTGCTCCAATGGTCATTTCGCTTTTTACAGCGATACCATCAGGTCCACCAAGAAGGAGTGGTGGATTGGTACGATTTGAGTGGACAGGATTTGTTAAAATACGGCCTGCTGCATCTGTCGTCGGAATACAGATAGTTGAGTCGCATGAAGGAAACGACTCCAACACAATTTTTTGTGCTTCTGCGAGAGAAATCATTTTTGATTGAACACTACTGCTGGGAATATTCATCACCTGGATTTAGCAGATTACCCCTGCTCTCCAGTACTATGGGGAATGAGGGTGTATTAATTTATCTTTAACAAATGGAAATATTAATTACATAATATTTCCAATATCTAGTGTCCAGTATGGAAGATAATCTTTCAAGTAGTCATTCCTATGATTACTAACGGAATAACTTCATGGTTGTTTACCTGAACATTATCTACAAATCTGGATATCAGGGACTTGGCGAGATCCGATCCAAACGATCACTCCATTCCCTTATTCATTCTTCTTTAAACCTTTGAAATCTGTTAAATGTAAGAACCAATAATTACTATAATGTTAGGTTCTTTTTATATCGTGTAGACTTATTTTTTAGCCTGTTTTGAACTATATTGACTTATGGTGTTAATAATTAGGTTCATTAAAATCAATGTAATTTCAGAATGATTAAGATATTTTTAATTATTCTGTTGATAAATATATGATATCCGGATTCCCGGATACTGAAACCTGAAGTGAATATATTTTATCCACTATACGGGATGGGTTAAGAAAATGAATCAACATAAAATGCAATTCTGGATCAATGTTGCATTGATTGCAACACTCGTGGTGAGTTGCACTGTTTGTATAGCAACAGCAGCAGACTCCACAAAAACGATCACTGACATGGCTGGCCGTCAATTAACAGTTCCTGATCCGATCAATTTAGCTATAGGAACAGCTCCGCCGGTTACTGTAATGACGTATATCATCGCTCCAGATAAATTAGTCGGTTTTAATTCTAACTATAACAGTTCGAAATATCTCCCTGACAAGTATAAGAATCTTCCAAATGTCGGCGGAACTCAGGGCCAAACAAAATTGAATGCTGAGAGTTTCTTTAAGTTTAATCCTGATGTGATATTAAACGGGCAGGTAATTTCAAAATTTAAGGATGCAAACGATATTGAAGATATTCAGACTCAATTGAATCCGATTCCGGTGATTGTTGTTGGGGATGTCACTAATCTCAGTAATTTTGCTCCGGGAATGACATTTTTAGGACAGTTGTATAACAATCCTTCAAAAGCAGAGGAGTTCAATACATTTTATCAGAATATTTACGATAAAGTAACTAAAACAACTGCATCCATCCCTGAATCAGAGAGAAAGAAGGTGTATTATGCAGAAGGACCTGAAGGCCTGATGACAGATCCCGCAGAGTCTAATCATGCACAACCTCTGAATGTTTGCAATGGAATTAATGTTGCAAACATTGAATGGACAAATATGGTTGGGAGAACCCCGGTTTCCATTGAGCAGATCATGTCGTGGAATCCTGATGTTATAATTGCAGCTGATAAACAGTTCTATAATAAAGTCTACTCAGATCCGAACTGGAAAGAAATTAAGGCAGTAAAAGATAAGCAGGTATATCTGGTTCCAAGTGATCCATTCAACTGGTATGATCGATCTCCGGGCGTTAATACTGTAATGGGAATTCCATGGACTGCAAAAGTTTTGTATCCAGACAAATTCACTGATATGGATCTGAAGGCCCTTACAAAGGAGTTTTACACAAAGTTCTATCACTATGATATGACTGATAAGGAAGCAGAAGACCTCCTATCCGCTTCAGGGTTAAAGGTTTAATCAGGTAACTGATTTAAAATGATGAGAATGGTATGAAACTAAAAAATTTACTCCTTATTTTTATCCTCCTACTCCTTTTAGTTCAAGTATTACCTGTAACAGGATTACAAGCATCTAACGCAGAAAATAGGACTATTACGGATATGGTTGGGAGAAGTATAGAGATTCCAACCCAAATCAATCATGTTTTAAGTACTGCACCACCTACTACCATGACTATCTACATGCTTGCCCCCGATACATTGCTGGGATTAAATTCTGCATCCAATACTACAAAGTTCATGGATCAAAAATATCGGGATCTTCCAAATGTTGGTGGATGGTATGGGACATCGACTGGTAACTATGAAACTTTCATTTCATTAAAACCTGACGTGGTTATTGAGCCAGACCTTGGGACAGGAGATCTCTCTAAAACAATCCTTGAGCGACAGGAAAAATTTAGTGAAATTCCAGTAATTGGAATCATGGACGCGAGAAACATTACCGGATATGATCCGTCAATCCAGTTTCTGGGATCCTTATTGAATAAAGAGTCTGAATCAAAATCCCTTCTAGAATTTTATCACCGTGTCCTTTCGCTGGTACAGAATAAGGCTTCTTCAATCCCTGATGATAAGAAAGTAACGGTATACTATGCTGAAGGACCAAAAGGCCTTAAAACAGATCCCGTTGGTTCATCCCATTCAGAACTTATTGAATTAGTTGGGGGAAAGAACATTGCGGATTGTAATATAACCCCTGGAATGGGTATGACTGAGGTATCCATGGAACAGGTACTGTCATGGAATCCAGATGTTATCATCGTCGGCGATCCCGGATTTTACAAGTCGGTGTATTCTGATCCAATCTGGGCAAACATAAAAGCGGTTCAGAATAAGCGGGTATATTTAGTACCACAAGCACCATTCCCCTGGTTTGACAGGCCACCTGGAGTAAACAGAATTATTGGTATTCCATGGGTAGCAAAGATTTTGTATCCGGATGTATATTCAGATATTGATATTACATCATTGGCAAAAGAATTCTATTCAAAGTTTTATCATTATGACCTATCAGATAGTGATCTAACCAGTATTCTTAACCCATAATGGGTTTTAAGAATTGGATAGATTCGAAATCTTTTTTTATATTGACAAGATTGCTTGATAGTACTTAACCCAAAAAGAAGAATTAAGATGATTTAATCATCTCTATAAATGATTCAACCCGGTTATGGGACTGCTCCAGTGACTCCATTCGTGTCAGTTCACCAACTTCAATACTAATTGCAGGAAGACCGGTCTCTTCTTTGATGTAATCAGTTATCATTCCGGCTATGGCACTCTGATAATTGCATCCCCAGTTGAACATGAATACAACACCATCTGCCCGGGATGCTTTTACCTGTTCTACGGTCCATTTTGCCCGTTCTTCTGTTGATCGCTCGTATGGAAGGGAGGCATATGAAACCGCAAGGTTCTCATACGGATCGCCAGTCTCTTTTACATTCATACAGATAGAACTCCAGACATCATCGCTACCAACAAGTACACCGCCTTTTCGGTCAACAAAGTTGGCATTAGGCATAACACACGATCCACAGACAAAGAGCCGTGCCGGATCATCAACAAGCCCAAAGCCTTTGACCCCATTGTTGACTCTGGTTTGCAGTTCATCTCTGGTTTCTTTGAGAACCTGGTTGGCTACTGGAAAATCAAAAGCGCCCATCATCCCGAGATGAGCAAATCCGCCATCAACGCTGTTTGTCGGGGGTACTTTCCCGCTCCACCATACCTGTTCACATTCCCGGACGAGAGATCGTGCTTTGTTTTGAATCTTTATTTCTTTACGGATATCGTCATCAGTGACTTCTTTTCCGGTTACCTTTTCTAATTGATGGACAAGGGAATGAAGTTCTTCCTTTATGTATTCAACTCTCCATTCTCCTTCTTCAAAATTACTTGGATAATCGATTAATATCGTTGGAATACTACTGGATTCACTTCGATATGCCTCAACTGCATATGCCATATCTGAGCAGCGTGAACAGAGACAGGGTGCTATTGCTGATATTGGAAGATCACGGGTTTTCAACAGACCAACGTTTGCGATAAGATTGCAGCACTCAAAAGAGAGATTCTGCCGTGCTTCTTCGAGAAGAGATGCCCCGGTGAGATTTGCATTTTTATACGCTCTCCCCTCCTGAGTATTCATGATCCACCCTCTTAAAAACATCGGACCAACTGAAATGCATCCCGCTGCCTGGTATAAGTCTGAAGTAATTCCTCCCTGTACGAGGATCAACGGTGTTTTATTTCTGACAAATTTCCGAAGTCTATCGATTCCGGTCATACCCAGGTAGTTTCTTCTGATTCCGCTGATAAGGGAAACATCCCCTGATAACTGATGACCAAATGCCGGGTTAGTTGAAAAAGCAAATGGAAAACGTTTGGGTCCGGTTACTGTCATAAAGTGCCATATCTGTTCAGCTGTAACCGTAGTTCCATCAGAAAAATTTAAATCCTCAGTTTCAAGAACCAATGGTTTAATCTCATCCGGGTATGTGAACGGTGGGTAATCAACTCTCATGCTCGTACCTCCGGACTATTTTGTCCTTTCAGAATCTCGAAGAATGCTTCAACTCTTGTCCTGATTGCTTCAACGTCAGAACCTGAGTATTCGGTATGAATTTCAAGTAAAGGCACTCCAACATTTTTAAGACGGTTTTTCAGCCCTGTTGTTTTAAAGGTTGCTGAATCACAGTAGCGTATTGTATGATAAATGACCCCATTTGCCTTGGTTTCAAGGACTGCAGACATCAGATGCTCAAACCTGGTATCATTATCCATTTCTAAACAGGGAAGAGTATAGTGGGGTATCCGGTTCAAATACGCATCAGCAATACTGGAAACAGAAGGATGTTCTATGTGCATATTCAGGGAAGGGTTCAGACCTGTCCAGAGATCATCCCGTACGATTGTTCCATTCATCTGCTCAATCAGATCTACCAGTTTCTCATCTCCTGGAGCGATAGCACTTCCTGAAAGAATAATCCTGATATCCTGACTTTTCTTACCGGAACTCTTTGGAGATGATTCAATTTCACTTAGTAACTCCTGTAAAAGGGAGAAGTAAATCCGTTTGTCAAGATAGTATCCTGCGTGAACAACCTCATTGGCTTCTTTCCAGTTGAGAGGGCAATCAGCAGCCAGAAGAGATTGAAACATCTTTTTGGTACTATCTCTGATGTTTTGAAAGAGATCTATCGACTCTGCCAAATTTAACGTATCAATTTTTCTGCCCGCAATAACCTCGAGATTCCGGGTAAAATGCTCTATCTCACCCCTGAAATATTTTTGAGCAGCGACTGAATGCGGATTTCTAGGAACACCAAGAAATAATGTTTTTTTCTTAAAATAGTACTTTGATACCTCACCTAGCCGGTAGATCTGCATGCAGGCATTGTCAAAAGCAACAACATCAGCAGCTCGGATATATGGGTCAGTGTTTTCTGCAAACATACCCATAGATCCACGAATAAAGGCACAATTCTGTGAGGATATGTATCGTGCCCCGAGTTCAACTAATCGTTCATCTCCTCCTTTGCCTAACCGGACAGGGATCATTCCAAGGGCATGAATTATCTCTTCTGGTATGAAATAACCAAACCATCCGATGACAATTTTCCCGTTATTTCTTTCAGATTCTAACGCACTTGGTCGTTGCTTTACTGCATCACGAATTTTCTTAAGTGCTGGTAAGGTCATGATGCATCACGTGAAACTTTTTTTTCTGCAATTCTTGCTGCCCCAAGAGCCCCGATAATCTGTGGATCAAAGTTCGGGACAATGATCGGTTTATTAAAGGCATCTGCCAGAGCTCTCCTCATTCCTTCATTCTTGGCTACCCCTCCGGAGAATAAAATAGCATCTTCAACACCGACTCTGATAGTCATCCCGGTAATGCGGTGTGCGATAGCATGATGAACTCCCCGAAGAATATTTTCCGGCTTTTCCCCTCTCGCGAGCAATGAAACGACTTCAGATTCTGCGAATACGGTGCAGGTACTGCTAATTGGGACGATATCTTCTGCCTTTAATGCCATAGGGCCAAGATTCTCAAGTTTTACCCTAAATACTGATGCGATGACTTCAAGAAACCGGCCAGTGCCTGCTGCACATTTATCATTCATGATAAAATCCGATACATTACCTGAATTATCAATCCTGATAACTTTACAGTCCTGTCCTCCCATATCTATCACCGTCCTGGTTGCCTGATTGATAGAATACGCTCCTTTTGCATGGCAGGTTATTTCTGTGACTGTTTCATCGGCATAGGGTGCTGATATCCTCCCATAACCGGTTGCCACAGTATATGTTGGTTTTTTCCCTGCACAGCCAATTGACTCCATGGCTTTCTCAAGTGCTTCCAAACCACTTTTTTCTGGAAAGATACCAGTTGGAATTATACATGATCCGATAACGGCTCCATCTGAAATTAATACTGATTTTGTCGTGAGGGAGCCTATATCTACACCTGCTGCTACTTTTTGATTTATATTATCATCTTCTGTCATTGTTGTCAGGAATTATAATTGCTTTAAAGATATTCATCAGATAATCGCATCTAACCTAGTAATTTAGATAAAATATCCAAATTAATTTTGAATTAACCTTCTAACGTCTGCATGTTCTTCATCTCTTTGTGAGTAATAGTGAAAATGACGGTACCAATATTTGATCCATGTTTGGTTTATTCAAAAAAATACAACCGTATTGATCTACATAAAAGTACTTTCAACTTGTTTAATTTGATTTTTAGATAAATAAATATTATCAATTTATATTTTTAAAATATCTACTTAATGTTGAGAACTGGATTCAATATTGAATCGCGATAATTAATTATGGCCCTTCAAAGGACCTAAAAAAGAAAAATGGTATTAAGTGGTTTTTGCTTTTTTAACCGGATTTATCATAGAATTAAAATCCTCATCACTTAAGTCATAGTTGAAGAACTTCTTATAGAATTTTTGTGCTTCACTCTTCAGAGTATCTACAGAGACAAGATCTGGGTAGAATTTATTTGCTTCCCATAGGAGAAACAGATTATTCTCTGAACCAGGTTTATCCCAATAGAATACTCCTGTTGGTACCTGATATATATGTCCTTCCTTTTTAGCCCTGACTGAATCCCATGCTGTACTGTTCATTATATCATTGTAACTGTTACCGCCAGTTGCAGACACCAGAATGATATCAGGATCCATCTTCAGTATCTGTTCCATATCAGTTTCAAGGAAGTATCCGGGCATATTGTCAGTAACACATATTCCTCCAGCCTTCTCTATAAGTCCACGGTTGAATGTGTCTGCACCCATGACGGTGATTGGATCACTCTTAGTCAGCAATAAAACCTTCTTCTTTTTATCCTGGGAGACGGTTGAAACTTTACTGTCGATCATCTGGATGGTTTCATTCAGAGTCTGGAGAAGTTCATCTCCTTTCTTTTCAGTTCCAGTGATCTTTGCAATACTTTTAATGGTCTCAACCATCTCGTCAAATGAATCAAGGTTTACAATAAAGAGATTTACACCAGCATCCCGAATTGCCTGTCCATTTTTAATATTAGTCCATCCAAATACAATATCTGCATTTTGCTTTACAAGATCCTCCACGTTAGCCTCCCCATTCTGAACCTGAAGCGGATCTATCTTCGCATAATCCGGTTGCAATTTTATCTGAAGTGGGGTTTTGAAACAAAGACCCTGAATGAGTTTGTCACCAATTCCTAAAGCACATAGGAGAGAAGGTACGTTACATGCCCCTTGTATTACAACAATTGTATTAACACTTTGAGGAATGGAAGCAGTATTACCATATCCGTCTATGATTTTATCTGAACCAGATGTTGAAGAATCTGCAGCCCATACTGGCGTTATTGCCAAAAGTATGAGCATAAGTGCTGATAATAACACTATTAACCGACGATGAATAGTTTGGTTCTTAGTCTGAATGCCAAAGCCCATAATAGGTATAATATGGACCAATAAATAACAATTGTTATTTATTATAGTATTTAATTAAGATAATATCTGTTCTAATATTCTTTGATCTAATTGGATATTATATATTAGTTTTAATTAGTGAAGAGTAGATATACAATTTGGTTACCCATCGTTCGATTTACAATCGTGAATAACAGAGTATAAATATCAATTATTTTAACAAAATGTAACTGTTAATTGCTACATTTATCAAATAGTACCTATCGGATGGATGGTCCCATCTGGTGTGGCTATCATGAAAGGAATATCGTTTGTAAAATATTTCGCAATATTATCCATTATTGGATTGATATGTATTGCCCCGGTTTTTGCTGAATCAGCCGGAACTCATACAGTAACTGATATGAGTGGCACAGAGATTTCCGTCCCTACAGATATTCAGAGTATACTTATTGCCTGTCAAGGGGGAGTCGCCCAGGAAATTGTCATAATGGGAGATCCTAAAAAAGTCGTAGGAATGTCAGCGATGAACCTTTTCCCGATGTTTACCAAGATGTTCCCTGAACTTAAGAACCTGCCAGATGCAGGAAGCTTTGATGATCTAAATATGGAGACCATTTTAAAATTAAAACCTGATGTTGTTATTAATAGTGTAACAGCAAAGAAAGGCAATCCTAAGATTACAGAGAATGGAATCCCGGTATTTCAGGCATTAACCGGGAAAGCTACTGCTGACACAATCTATAATGAATTCAGGGCTTTTGGAGATCTTCTCAACAACAAGGCAAAATCTGAAGAATTAATTGCTTACTGGGATGAGAAAAAGAAATTTATTAATGACAGGTTGAAATCACTTCCTGATGATAAGCGAAAGACAGTCTTTTATGCTTCCAACAAGGATTTAGGAACTGATACAAGTTGGGGTGTTTCATATGTCGCTACATCAGGCGGAATAAATGTAGCCAAGGATCTTGGCGATGCAAAAGTAAATCCAGAGAAACTTGCAGAATGGAACCCTGATGTGATTATTGTTCAGGGAAGTACTGATGGTAAGTATCCGGATAAGGATATAATAAATAATCCGCAGTTATCTGGATTATCTGCTATTAAGAATGGGCAGGTGTATAATGTTCCTAATGGAGGGTTCTGGTGGTGCCGTCCATCCCCTGAGAGTCCTCTTGGTTTCCTCTGGCTTGCAAAAACGCTGTATCCTGACACTTTCGCAGATGTTGATATGAAAAAGGAGATGAAGACATTCTTCAAGACCTTCTACCGGTATGATCTGTCAGATGATGAGGCTGATGCCATACTATCAGTAAATAAATAGGCGGGTTGTTGAAACGACCACCCAATCATCTGCATCTCCTTTTTCTCTAAAGATTACGGATGGATTTTCTCCTGCTAATCATATCATCCTGGTATAAACCTAGATGATCCTGATATATATCCAGAACATGGGAATGAAGTAGTCATGAAAGATAATATAATCCAAAATGAGGATAATTTCCTCTCAAAAACTGGTCCTGATGAAAAATTATATGAAAAGGGTTCAATTCTGGAAGAAACAAAAAACCGGTTAATTAGTCGATATGGGGACAGTCTTGCTAATCTGACGCTTGAACGTGTTGTTATCGGGATTTTCTACACCGGGGTAAAACTCTCTAATGGAGCATCAGGAATCTGTTTTACACCGATAAAAGAGATACCTGAGTCTGTTTGTTGTCCTTCATCAGCAAAGGCAATGCCCCGGGCCGGAAGACTGAAAGGGATGTCTGTTGCTGATACCTTTGATTACCTGTCTCAACAAGCACCCATCAAGCGTGCTATTGCAATAGCGACATTAAACGCTTTATCTGAAGATATCTGGAGCAGTAACCCAAAAGAAGGTTCAGAATTATATTCAATTGTAGAAGGGGATGATATTTTTGCTGATATCAATCTGGAAACGATCAAAAAGGCAGTTGTTGTCGGAGCATTGATCCCGGTTATCAAACAATTAAAAGAACACAAAGTGCCATACCGGATTGCCGAACTTGATATAAGAACCCTTAAATCAGAAGAATTGCCTTTTTTCGTGAATCAAAGTGATTTTCCTCATGAGGTTTCCACTGCTGATCTGGTGATAATATCAGGAACAACTCTCATTAATGATACCCTTGAGAGTATTCTTCAGTTGTGCAACCCGGATGCGTATGTTATTATTATCGGCCCGACTGCAACAATGCTTCCAGAGAGTTTTTTTGCCAGAAATATCTCCATGCTTGCTGGTAACCGGGTTGTGGAACCAGATGAGATCCTGGATGTTCTTGTTGAAGGGGGTTCAGGATATCACTTTTATGGACAATCATCACTGAAGGTTATCATTAAGAAGCAGAAAAATTAAGATCCTATTTTTTTATCATGGGTAAGATGGCACACAAACATTCCTCTTTACCTCTTCAATATAATGAACTCCTATGGTGATCTGATAGGTCTCTTCAAGTGAGTGATCTGTTACAACTGTTTCTGCATCTCCAACATGAGTTATAACCCCGTTTTGCATGATTCCAACTTTGCATGAGAGCAGGAAGGTATGATCAGGATAATGAGAAGACATGATGATTGAGATGGTTCGCTCTTTAGATAATTTATCAAGAATGTGAAGAATTCGTACCTGATTTCCAAAATCAAGGTGATTTGTTGGTTCATCAAGAACCAGGAGTGAGGGTTCCTGGGCGAGGGCACGGGCAATCATAGCGAGTTGACATTCTCCTCCACTGATTCTGTTGACAGGGGCATCCACAAGATGCTCAATTCCAACACCTTTCAAAGCTTCAATTGCAATTTCTGTATCCCTTTTTCCGGGCCTGGAATATGCGGATATATGTGGTGTTCTTCCAAGTAAGACCAGTTGAAGGACACTAAACGGAAAGACCATATGATGAGCCTGGGGTACATACCCTATCATTTTTGCCAGATCTGAACGATTCCACTGCTTCAGGTTCTTCCCATGTAACGATATTTCCCCTGATTTTAGAGGTAAGATTCGTGCACAACATTTTAAAAGTGTTGATTTTCCGATACCATTTGGTCCGAGAATGCAGAGAATCTCTCCTTTTTCAACAGAAAAAGATACATTATGAAATATTTGTCGATCAGTACTGTATCCAAATCCTGCATCTACTACTTCAAACATTATGTCCACCCAACATCCCGTTTTGCCATAATGTAAGCAAAAAATGGGACACCAACAATTGCTGTGAGAATTCCTAGTGGGATTTCTGCACTTGTAGCGTTTCTGGCAATATTGTCTATGAGTATAAGGTACGCGGCTCCCAGAAAAAACGAAGCGGGAATTAACCGGGCATTGTCAGGGCCGATGAGCATCCTACCAAGATGAGGTATAACCAAACCTATCCATCCGATTATTCCACAGATGGATACTGAATATGCTGTAATTAATGTTGAGATAAATATGAGGATATATTTCATTCGGGTAGTATCAATTCCCAAAGAGCCTGCTTCTTCATCACCTAAGGAAAATGCGTTTAATCTCCATCCAATTACCATACAATAGACTACACCCGGGAGAATGAATGGAATGGCGAGGAAAATATCTGACATTGATACTGCACTGAGAGATCCCATGAGCCAGTAGGTAATCGCAGGTAATTTTGCGGTTGGATCTGCTACGTATTTGACCAGTGAGATAAGGGAAGTGAACAGTGATCCCATTATTATCCCTGATAAGACCAGGACAAGGATTGATTCCCCTTTATATATTTTAGCAAGAGTTACTGCAAATCCAACAGATGCAAGACCAAAAAAGAATGCTGATCCTTCAATCATCAGTACCGGGAGTGAACACAATATTGCAATAGCTGCTCCAAAGCCTGCACCTGAAGAAACCCCAAGAATGTCAGGGGATACCATGGGATTTCGAAAAAGACTCTGGTAAACTGCACCGGCAACAGACAAGCCTCCTCCTATAAGGAATGCTCCGATTATCCTTGGGATTCGGATGTTAAATATCACATTTGCCTGTGCATCTGTCCAGGTCTGTTGAGTGTGAAGGAATGGTGATAATAAAATTTTAAAAATGGTGATTGGATCCAGAAAATATTGACCAAAAAACATTGAAAACCCTGCGAGAATAAATGGGGATAAAACTATGAGTCCTATCTCCAAAGAAATGGGAAAATGGCTTATTTTTTTGAAGAGAGGAACTGCCATTATTTAGTTAATTTATTTTAACTAGTATTATAATTAGTTATTGAAATATACCTATATTTTCTTATTACATGATTTTTTTATGTGGAATAAAATAACAATTGTGTATTACTTAATTCAATTAGTAAGATATAAGATGTAAACAATTTAAATAAGTTTGTAATTAGAAAAAATTGCGACCTATAAGAGCGATAATGTATGTCGAATAAATGGTTTTATTCTCTTCTGGTTGGACTGCTCCTATGTACAGCAGTAAACGGTTTAGTTTATGCAGATAATACCCGGACTATCACAGATATGACTGGTCGGACTGTTGTTGTCCCATCAGAAATCAAAAACGTTCTGTGCGACTGGATGCAGACTGTGGTTGTTGTGTATGGGGTTGCTCCTGATAAGCTTGAGGCCTGGCCTTCAGCCATGGCACAGACAAATGACACGAAAGAGTATTTCCCTGATACATATGAGTCTCTCCCTCTGGTTCCCGGGTGGAAAGGAGGAAATGGAGACGGCGGTAATTATGAAACATTCATTTCAAAGAAGCCTGATGTTGTCATTGTAAGTTATTACCCAAAGAGTCCAGATGACACATCGGCATTCTCTCTCGTATCAGAGCGACAACAAAAACTTGGTTCAATCCCTGTTGTAGCGTTATCAGATACCATGAACATCACCAACTCACCTGCTCTTATACAGTTTATGGGAGATCTTCTTGGTGAGCAGGATCAAGCCAAGGATCTGATTGGATTCTATAATCGCGTTGTTGATATGGTAACGAAAAAAGTAGCATCAATCCCTGAAGATAAAAAAGTAAAAGTTTATTATTGTATTGACAAAGATGGCCTGAGCACTTCAGGCAGACTATATTCTGATCTCATTGAGTTATGTGGTGGAATAAATGTTGCAACATATGGAAACCTGAGCGAATCTGGTGTTTCAGCGGGTTCTGTCCCCCAAGTATCAGTAGAACAGGTGCTAAACTGGAATCCTGATGTGATATTTGCTGAAGACCAGAGTTTTTGTTCAAAGGTGGGAACTGATCCAGCATGGAAGGATGTAAAGGCGGTAAAGGATGGCAGAGTGTATCATGTTCCCAAAACGGGATTTTCATGGTTCTGCTGCCCTCCCAGTATCAATAGAATCATCGGGATACCCTGGGCTGCGAAAATGATGTATCCGGACCTCTTTAAAGACATGGACCTGGAAGGGCTTATTAAAGAATTTCATACGCTCTTCTATCACAAATCAATTTCAGATGATCAGGTTAAGAAAATCCTGAATTCTTAATTTTTATTTTAGTTAATCTGAATTTTGTATAAATTTCAGTAAATTCGGTCCGGGTTTAGGTTTTCCCTTCTTATGTTAAAGTGTTTTTCAAAAAACAATAAGAAAAGGTGAGGATTCCACTCCGGTATGAGATTAGAAGATCCAATGATTGAAGGAATACTTTTAGGAGTGATATCGTATCCTGCAATAAGTAAGAGGGCTTATCATTAAAATTTGCGAGTGGAAAACCTCCCCTATGATTATTTATCATACTATTTTAAAACATATTGCCTTTATTTTTTTAATTATTAAATAAAAACATATATCTTTAAAGGGATCAAATTTATTTTATTCTTATGCAGAAGAAATTCCTGTTGGTTTTTTTGATTCTTGCAATATGCACAGTATTATGTACTATAGCATATGCGGAATCAGGTGCCAAAGAAAAGACAGTCACAGATATGGAGGGTAGAACTGTCTCTATTCCTGTTCCCCTTCAGCATGTGATCACTGTGGGCTCTGTTCCAGTACAAAATAGTTTCCTGTTTGCCCTTGGAGAGGGTAATACAATTAGTAATGATCTCCCTGAATCTTTTAAAAAGCAGGGTCGATGGAAATATCAGTATGTTTTCGCTCCGAACCTTCAGGGCGAACCATCGATTCAAACGACTAATAATCAGCCAAATGTAGAGGAGATTGTCAAATTAAATCCCGATGTTGTATTTACCATGGACAAGCCGACAGTAGATCTTCTGGAAAAAAGTAATATTCCTGTTGTCTATCTCTCCTGGGTAAATGATGATGATGTTAAAAAATTGATGACATTACTTGGTGAGGCATATAACAAGCAGGATGAGGCAAGTAAGTACCTGAAATACTTTGATGATACAGTAAACAAAGTATCATCTGTGGCCGCTACTATTCCAGATAGTGATCGCAAAAAAGTACTCTACCTGGCATATAGTTCAATGTCAGTCCCGCATAAGATCGGTGACTGGTGGATAGAGAAAGGTGGAGGAATTAGTGTTAGTAATGCGACACGGGAAACAGAATCTCTAAAGATTGATGCTGAACAGATTAACACGTGGAATCCTGATATCATCATCGTTTCAACACCAGACGAAATTGATGCGATACAAAAAGATCCAAAACTTGCTGATGTTACTGCCATAAAAAACAAGGCTGTATATATTGCACCAATGGGTGCTCATACCTGGGCTAACCGTGGTATTGAGACTCCGCTAACAGTAATGTGGGCAGCCAAAACAATGTATCCTGATAAATTCAAGGATTTTGATCTCGAAAAAGTGACTCATGATTTCTATAAAGAATTCTTTGGTGTTGATTGCACTCCTGACCAAATAAAAGATATTTTGAGTGGAAAAGCTAAAATTTAATTTCTCTTTTTTTATTAGTTGATATAGGCCTTAAAATGAAGGCTTATTGGTTGGCTACCTCATTTTATCCGGGCCAAATAAAAATGTATATCTTATTATATGAATAATGTTTATTTGTAAATTAATTTTTATGTTGTGATTGATGTATGAAATTTAACAATTCTATCCATCTTTTAAGTTCACTAACTTTAGCATTTCTTGTACTGGCAGTTGTTGTTATTTCATCTGCAAGTGCCAGTACGGTTGAAGTGCCGAAAGATGTAAACAAAATTGGTTGTTTATTCGGACCTTCATACGAAAAAGTCGTTATTTTAGGTGCAGAAGATAAAATAACAATGGCTTCTGATTCGCACCAGACTCTTTGGCCCTGGTCAAATATTGTTTATAAAGACCTTAATAAGATACCTGTTATAATTAAAAATGCACAAACTCCAAATATTGAAGATCTCGTCAAAAACAAACCTGATGTAATCTTTTTCTGGAATACTCCTGAAACAGTGCAAAAAATAGAAGATGCCGGAATTCCTGTTGTCCCAGCTCCGGATACGAAGAAATTTGAAGACGTTAAAACATCTTTAGATTCATATGCACAGGTACTAGGTCCTGATGCAAAGGCGATCTCGAAAGATTATGCTGATTACTTTGATAAAAAATTAGCATACGTGAAATCAAACATTGGAGATATCCCCTCAGACCAGCGACCATCGGTATATTTTGCAATTCGAAAACCTCTTCAGACTGCTGGTGCCAACTCAGATATATCTGAAATGATCTCTCTTGCCGGAGGAAAAAGTGTCACTGATGGTTTAGATGCGGGATTTGGGACCGATATTACGGTAGAGCAGTTGCTGAAATGGAATCCTGATTATATAATCATTGACCATTGTGGTGCCTCTAATCTTGGATCGAAACCTGCAGATCAAACGTTACAAGAGATGGTAAATGATACACGCTTTTCGGATCTTTCTGCAATGAAGAATCAGCATGTATATATTAGTCCAACTGGAGTATTTTTCTGGGATGCAGGCCAACAACAGATTCTTCAATTGATGTGGCTGGCAAAACTCCTTCATCCTGATAAGTTCCAGGATCTCAATATGAATAATGAAGTGAAAGAATTTTATAGTAAATTCTACCATTATGAATTAACTGACGATCAGGCTGATAGGATTCTCAAATTACTTCCCCCTGTTAAATCTGGTGGAACATAACCTCTTGAAAATCCTTATTTTTGGAATTTTTTTACGAATTTATATATTTTGTTGATACGTATGAGTGAAATTAACTGGGAAACAAAAGAAAGTGCAGAGTGGTATAATCAGAATTGTACCCACCAGTTTAGGAAAGGTGAGGTTCTCATAGACATGCTCCATATCCAGGAAGGTGATACCATTTTGGATCTGGGATGTGGAACCGGCCAACAGGCCCTGAATGTTACTGATAAAATTGGAAGCTCAGGAAGATTAATCTGTGTTGATCCTTCATCTGAACGAATTGAAATTGCCAAAAGTAAGTTTGAAAAAAGATCTGAGAATATTAGATTTTTTGTTGGACAAGCTGAAGATCTCTCGTATATATCAGACAACTCGATAAATCATGCTTACTTTTGTTCTTCATTTCACTGGGTGGATGATAAACAGAAGGCTCTACAGGAAGTTATGAGAGTATTAAAGCCAGGAGGGACTCTCGGAATGACAACTCCTGATAAAGATATTCCTGGAGGCATGCGACCAATTCTTGATGCTGTCCTTAAGAAATATGGCATATCAGATGTTCAGAATACGCGTCGGTTACTAAAAAAGGTCACATCAGAAGAGCTTCAGGTCCTCCTCCATAATGCAGGTTTTAAGGATATTACTATTGATCAGATAGTGATACCAAAAGAGGAGAATACTCCCGGAGATTTTATGAACAGGTTTGCAAAGGGAGGAAGGCTGGAAAGAATTCTCAAAGATGTGCCTGACGATGTAAAAGAGGACGTTAAACAGGATATTCTGAAAGAGTTACAGTCAAATGAGAAAATGCAATTGAACCATGAACATCATGTTTCATTGTTTACGATTGCAGCCAAACCCCAGAAATGAGATGGTTCATATGGATGATATACACCAAAAAAATACCCAGTACTGGAGAAATTACTGGGATGAGATAACTTCGAAGACTATTCGATACGGCCCAATGAATGCAACATTCTGGGATTCTATGTCAAAGCGGTTTGTCAGAAATAGAACTCCGGAAAGAGAGTCTGATCGTTTTAATGGATTCTTCAACCTGATTAAAACAACCGGACTGGATATTGATGGTGCATATGTTCTTGATATTGGGGCAGGAACTGGTTCCCTTTCAATACCTCTTGCAAAAATGGGTGCTAAGGTTACCTCACTTGACTTTTCTGAAGGGATGCTCAATAATCTCAAACAGCGTGCTGAAACAGAGAATGTTAAAATTGATAATATAATTCAGAGATCATGGGATGAGGTGGACCTTGATGCAGAGGGTTTTAGAGAGAAGTTTGATCTTGTCATTGCCTCTATGACCCCGGCTGTACATAATCCACAGACATTTGATCGTATGATGGGAGCCTCAAAAAAGCTCTGTTATTATAGTGGCTGGGTAAATAGAAGATGGGACAATGCGTATTATGATCTCTACCGGGAACTGTTTAATTCAGAGTTTCAGACAGGTAATCATGGTATATACATTCCATTCATGTACCTGTACCTCCAGGGGTATCATCCTGAGATCATACTAAAGAAAGATACATGGAGAAATGAATCAACGGTTGATGAAATGGCTGATACCATTGCATCTCATTTTTATAGCACCAGTACAATTGAACCTGACATAAAAAGTAAAATCAAGGGTTATCTGATTCACAACGGAGAGAATGGGAAGTACTGCGAAACATCCTGTTCCACATCAGCTATGATGGTCTGGGATAAGTTAAAAAAATAATTTTTTATATAGTCGGGATGAGGAGACAGGGGCCTCTGCTTAGAGGACCAGATAAACCTCGTCATCTGATTCATCTGATATATCATACCCATAGAACATGTTGAAGAACTTCTTTGTTTCAGTTATTACTCTCCTGTCAACCCTTTTTTGCTATCAGAATCATCCGTTTCGATTCGCTGTCCAGCAGTTTACCCTTCCAGTCACTATAGATATTCACCACTACAAGTCCCTCATTTTTAAAAATCCTGATGATCTCATTTGGGTTATAGAGCCGGAGAAAGAACGGAGTATCTCTCCGTTTCCCATCCCTCATAATGATACGAGAATTATAGAGCCTTCCAGTTACCGTGTCAAAACGGTTTCTGTCTATCATCAGGTCTGAATTCTTCTCCCTTACTGCAAACCGTGGATAATCCTTTAAAAAAACATCCCGGTTCAGAATATCAAGGCATACCATACCACCGGGGCGGAGGGAAGAAGCAATATTCCTGATCACGAGCTCATTCTCCTCGTCTGAAAAATATCCAAACGAACTGAACAGATGAATAACACAATCATAGGCTTCAGGTTCACAGTATTTCCTGGAATCAAAGCAGAGATATTTTACCCGGACACCTCTCTTATCTGCATCATCCCGGCCAATTGAGAGAAATTCCTGGCTTTGGTCGATACCTGTGACATCATGCCCGAATTCTGCAAGCCGGTTGGCATGTCTTCCGTGTCCACAGGCGAGATCAAGGATCTTTTTATTAGATTCAAGGCAGAGTTTCTGTATGAGAAATGCGACTTCCTCATCGGTATACTCATCTTTTATCATATCTCCGTAAAAATAGAGATAATCCTCTGCATCAAAGACTGATGCAGGATCGCAGCTCTGATTTGTCTTATCCTGAGCATCCGGGCAGTTCATGTAGATCCACACACTTTAGCTTCAGAAACAAATGTTTCCAGTCTGTTTTTTTCTTCTTCGAGTGAATAATTGATGATATCTGGATGAAGAATATTAGCCACATCCATCAGGCTGATAAGCCAGCCGAGATCGCCTGACGTAAATTCACTATTCATTGTAAACACATTTCTTTCAACAGTTGCCTTGCATGAGATACCAAGGTCTCTACAGGTTGTGAGAAACTCATCAATTGGCGGGGCGAAATGTCCGGATATCAGAATAATATCCGGATTAAGGTTGTTGAGTTCTTTAGCTGTGTACTCTGCATGAGACCTCTCATGGAAATTTCCCTGTATATTCAGACTCATCCCTCCTGCCATCTCCACGAGGGTGTTTCCCAGTTTTGTTGCATACATAGGTGAGAGAGGATGACAGAATACAGCATATACCCGGGGTTTATTTGCGTTTTGCACCTTTTCTGCGATCTCATTTGCGATTTTGGTTGCATACGTGATAAGTTTCTCACCAGTCTCCTGCCTGCCAGAGAGATCTGAGAGATACCTGGTCATGGCTGTGAACGTCTCAAGAGAATCATGCTGCTGCTGCAGGTCTGCGAGATATCCATTACCGATGACGAGGTTACAGAGATTATCAATTTCTGCCTCATCAGTGATACCAAGAACATTCAAAAATGATGCGATAAATTTGGCACCCATAATCGAGCGGTATCCACCAAGAACCGGAGCGTCGTCAGTAGGAATTGGTATGATATCCCCTTTGTGGAAATATGTGTACCCACAGGAACAGATCCCGTCTGGCTGCATTGAAAGGATACGTGCAGCCATCGGACCAAAAAACACCCTGTGAATGATTGTTTTCCCACAGTTCGGGCATCGGGAATCAAGTTCGCTCGTTGCAGGTGTATTAAAGAGATAGACATGGTCCACTATCTTCCGAAGTGTTTTACATATGGCTTCTGCCTGAGTCTTGTCTGGTTGAAAATGATTGAGATCTTCTGTAACAGCAAAAAATCTCATAACCTGAAATGGAATTGAGGGAGAGATCTGTTTGATCCTCTTTGCAGCCCCGCAGATTTCATCTTCCCTTCCAACGAGATACATGGTAGAGACCTCGATAAATACACCTGCATCATACAGGATTTGGAGATTTCGAAAGACAGGTTCTGCTGATACAGCCCCGCACTCCCGGTATCTCTCATCAGAAGATCCTTTCAGTCCGATATTAACAAAATCAAGATACGGAATCATCTGTCTCAAGGTCTCTTCGGTCATATATCCGTTACTTGAGCACCCGACTAAAAATCCCTCTTTCTTTGCAGTCTTTGCGAGTCGCAGGAAGGTGGGAAGTGAGACTGTTGGTTCATTAAGACAGAACGTAATACCCCTGCAGGAGCTCTCCCTTGCAATTGAAAGAATATCCTCCGGGGTATGTGGTGTTAAGACCTTTTGGAGTGTTCCTTTACGGGTTGTCTGAAATTCTGAAATGCATCCGTCACAGGCAAAGTTACATCCTATAGTGCTTACCAGCAGGAAGATGCTATTTGGGTAAAAGTGAAGCATCGGAATAGACTCACTTGAAACCGGGTAAATATTGAGATACGCATCAGGATAATTCTCAGTGATAACTCCTGCTTCGTTCCGGTACATTCTGCAGTACCCGGAGATTCCTTCTGCGATATCACAATACCGCTCACAATAATTGCAGATCATTGTTTTTTCCGTGGGTATCAGGTTCGGGTTCGTGCCTTTCTGCCTGATAACAGAGGACAGAACCGTTGGTTGTATACTCTATCTGCTTTATTATATGATAATAATAACAATTCATTTTTGTTTTAACATGAAAAAGAAAAAACTCACCCATAATTTGTGATATATTTTCACGATATCACGGGCAACGTAATGGAGAAAATCAATATTTCCATAGACATTGAACCTTGATACTGTGATCCCTACAAAATCTCAACCGGTGTATATCATAACCGGTGCCCAGGCCGAAGGTAAGACAACATTCCTCACGCAGATACTGGACCAGCTCCGGGCTGAAGGAGTGAAGATGCAGGGATTTGTTGCACCCGGTTATTTTCAGGACGGGATGAGATCCGGGTTTTCAATTATCAATCTAGAAACCGGTGAATCAGAAGAACTCTGTTCAACAACACCTGAAGAGGGAGCAGAGCAGCATGCCCGTTATTATTTCAGACAGAAAGCAATTACATTCGGGAATCGGGCCATTCTTGACATCAGGTCTGATACTACCGATCTTCTTGTCATCGATGAGGTAGGACGGTTTGATGTGCAGGGTGCCCTTTGGGGTGGATCTATCACCCGGTTGGTTGAGCATCACCATCCCCCGATGATATGGACCGTCAGGCGTGATTTTCTTGGAATAGTCACCGAGCGGTGGCAGATCAAACCGGTGATTAGAGATATCGGATCAATCAGTTGTGATGAGGTAACAGAAGAAATAATGGGTGATATCAGGATATACAGATCTGCTGCGAAACAACTGGATTAAGACCAGTTTCGTCTTGCATGCTCAAGTTTTCCTCCCTTCATAATCATAACTATCTCTGCAATGATTGAGAGAGCTATCTCAGGAGGAAGATTTTTGCCGATTTTCAGTCCTATAGGGGCATACAACCGGTCATCAATACGAGTTCCACGTGATTTCAGATTCTGGATCAGGGTGGTACATTTGCCGATGCTGCCAATCATCCCAATGTACGGAACATCCTTGTTTTTCAGGAGCTGTTCCAGAACCTCCTCATCATGTTCATGCCCATAGGTCAGGATCACACAGTAACTCCTGCCATACAGGTGAATATTCTGTTCAATCTCATTAAATGGAGCACAGATAACCTCTTTAGATCCTGGAAACCGTTTCAAATCGGCAAACTCTGCCCTATCATCATACACCCGGTACGAAATTGAAAGGACTTCACAGAGTTTTCCAATATGCTGACCAATATGACCTCCTCCAAAGACTACGATCTCAGGTTCTGTCACTATTGGTTCAATAAATACTGTCAGGGATCCGCCACAGACTCCAAGGGCTGTATCAGCGTCATCTGCTCTCCACTCATCACCATCACCCTTTGAAACAAATCGTTTCGAGATACAAATCTCTTTTTTGATCGCCTCTTTTGCGATCTCGATACAGGAGAACTCAACACCTCCTCCTCCCACTGAACCTGCGATTTCACCCGTATTGCTGACAACCATATTAGATCCAATTTTACGGGGAGTTGATCCTGATGATTCGATGATTGTCACTAATGCACAGGGAACACCTGCTGCATGCCATTCAGATATTTTCTGGAGCCACATCGTATATCCTCTACTTATCTACTCTGTCCGGTCAGTTCTTTGAGACGAGCACTAAATTTTCTACTATCCTGGACCAGGTTGACCTTTTCAAGTGCCCCGGGTGGAGAGTATGCAATACTCCCTCCCCCGAGTTCAGCATACCTTGCCATCAGGGTCCAGTCACTGACCAAGGTTACTCCAAGGAGATCGAGCCCACAATCAAAGAGAACCGGACTTGGCGGAACGGTCGGGCCCATCATAACACGGATTTTTGCTTTGGGTGTTCGTCTGATTACTTCAGCAAGTGTCTCATTAACCACGGTCAATCCGCTCATAAGTACAATTTGAGCCTCAGCAAGTACCTCTTCGGCATCATTCCAGTGGATGTCACCAGGTCGTGGGAAGAGCTCAACGATATTCACCGGTCTCCCCATTCCACGCCATTCTGCAGCTTCTTTAAAGTACCCGATAAAGCAGGTTGGAGCCCGTGCTGCAGCAGCTTCAATCATCATAACGGCATTTCCAGACATTATGCTGGTCTGAACCGGAAGTAACGACTTGAGGCAGGCCATTCCAACAGCACGGCGAAGTGTCTCTTTGCAGGAGAGTAATTCGAGTGCTGAATCGAGAGCAGGTTTTCCGAGCCAGTCACCCATCCAGGAGTCCATTCCCGGTTTGTCCTCAAGGCCCGGCATACCATGGAATATTGTTGAAAGTGACCATCTACTGGTTTTTACAAGGACCCAGTTGGTATAAATCCTGATGTCTTGTATCACCTGTCCCTGATCTGCAGAATTAGCTATCGTACGGATGAGATGATCGTAATCAGGAATAATCATTTAGGATATTAGTTTATGGTTCATCCTAAATAAATATTTTAATTTAATTGAGATTAAAAGAAATTTTTTAGTACGTAAATTAGTCTATCGATGTTGTAGTACTTCTTTCGTCTATTCTTCTAACAAGACTGTTTGTATATGGTGTGAAGAATCGTAACCAGAATTCTCGTGCTTGTGGATTAATACTCTCAAAATCAACCCCTACACTGTCGTATCCTTCACGTTGCATCTGGGAGAGGATATAAGACAATAACTGTGACGCAATACCTTGTCCTCGATACTCTGGAAGGAGGTAAGCCCCACATATATTTACCATACTATTATGTCTTGAAATGAAATTTTCCCCTGAACCACCAACTTTCATATATCCAATAATGGTTCCATCTTTGAACGCACAGAAATATCTGAACAATCCTTCTTTTACATCTTTAACGATTTCAGCCTGGTTTCTATGTTTGATCGGCATGAAAATCGGACTTTGATGCATGTGTAAGATTAGGGCATTATTCAATGGTACTATATCTTCGACTTTTTCTGTAGTTATCTCATAATATGAACACTCTTTGAGACATGGTGTTGAAATTGGATCAAATGATCTAATTGCATCAATACAACGCATCCCAAAACCGTTTTGGAAAAAGCTCGTTATTCCCCCATTATCATGAGCATAAAGTGCTATAGAATGGCTAAATATCTCTTTTTTCACCCATATTTTCGCAGCATAAGAATAAAGAAGCGAATATATTTTCTTTCGATCCGACTGTATTGCCCCATGCCCATGGAGTGGAGAAAATACTCCTTTTACATCTCCGAATTGATTATCAATAGGTCCAAAACCGCAGAGGAAACCTATAAGATCTCCATCATCAATTGCTGCAACGCCAAGGCCATTCTTCAAAAAAATCTCTGGGACAAAAAATTCTGACAAAACAGGGATTTCAGGAACAAATTCACGTTCCTCTCGATAATTATCAGCAACTATACTACAGGCTTGGGTCACATGATCTGATTGAAAGGGAATTATTTCTATTGTACCAGACTCCAATAAATTGTGGGAATATTCATTTTAGCATTATACGTAATATTTATCAAAACAGCCGATTTGGTATTCTTTTTGTAGATCTCCCTTGTTGATCGACTGTGTAATCCTTTCACGAACCGTTATCCTGATAAGGTACTTTTTCCTCATAAACCGGTCTTCGTTTCAGGATATATGATGCACATGCTCCAGGAATGCATAAAACTCCGGTAATTATTACAACCACTGCAGATGCCCATGTAAGAAGTCCGAGATTAGCCTGCAATATCGGCCCAAAATATCCTGCAGAATGAAGAACACCTGTCATCAACATTGCAGCTAACGTAACCCCGCAGGCACTGCCTAAACATCCAGCAGTTGTAGAGACACTGGATGCCAGAGCCATCTGTTCTTTTGGGAGAGCATTCATTACATCAATGCTCTTCTGACTTTGAAAGAAACTAACTCCAATACTGCGAAATACCATCAAAATCAGGATTAACCCTATGTTTATCGCAACAAATGCATAACCGGTACACAAACTCGTAAGAGATACTATCAGAAGCCCGGATCCGGCCAGGTATCTCCAGTTATATCGGTCGATTATCCATCCTGTAGTACTCGAGGCAAATATCTGAACAATTGGGGTTATCATAAGAATAATACCAATCTCAAAGGAGTTCATCCCGGTAACACCCTCAAAATAAAATGGTATTAGTGTAATAAGTGAAAAGTTAGAGATTCCAAGGAGCAGACTACTTACAACCGGCACCATATATCTCCCGTTCTTGAATATCATCAGATCTATGAGCGGTTTTTTGCACCTGCTTTCATGAAACAGGAATATTGCAATTGACAATAGGAATGAGCCAATAGAAAGAAAAATAAAATACGAGTCATGAGTTCCAGATTGCACTGCTCCAAATATTACAAAGAACAGGATGATGAGTGAACTCAGGCTTACCGCTCCTATCCAATCAAAATATGGGTCTTGAGTTATTTTCTCTGGAATTTTCAGGAACTTCAGATTAGCGATAAAGAGGACAATTCCAATAGGGACATTGACGAAAAAGATATATTTCCAGCCTAAAACATCATTAATAATACCTCCAAATGCCGGTCCCACGAGAGAGAAGATGGAAAAAATAGATCCGCTAAACCCAAGTGCTCTTCCGATCTCGCCTGATGGAAATACTCTGAATATGATGACACTACTGATTCCTGCAACCATTGAGGAACCTAATCCCTGGACAATACGAAAGAGTATCAATTGATTGAGATCTTCAGAGAGACCACAGCATAGTGAGCTTAATGTGAAGACAACCGATCCAATCGTAAATAGTTTGCAGACCCCCAAAAACTCAGACAATTTTCCACATATGATAAACAGACTGGTCATTGTTATCAGATACGCTGTTACAACCCATTGTGAGTCAGCGAGGGTTGAATGAAAAACAGTGGTAATTGTAGGGAGAGCAATATTGACCATACTACTGTCAAGACTGGCCATAATTGAATCAATTAAAACGATAACTAATATGATATACCGGTGTTGATATGCAAAATCTGATACTGAAATGTGAGATGAAGGTGATAGATTCATAGTAACCTAAAGGAGAGAGTGATCAATAATGCTAAGTAATATTGATATGTTAGTAATTTAATGGATCGATTTTATTTCAGATATGGTGAAAACATTTTCCACAATCGCTCAGTATTGATAAAAATAGAAAAATCTGAAAAATCCAAAAAAAGGAAATTGGGTTATTCGTTTACCGAGATGATATAATCTGTTTCACAGATTATGATATTCTATTAGGTATTTGTGAGTTTTTAGATTAGGGATTACTTCTTTCGCATCAGAATTGCCCACAACATATCCATTCCAAATAGATCACTGTCTTTCAAATTCTGCATGTTTCTCAGTTCAACGATTTCAAAGTGATCTTGTAAAATTTTTCTGATTTTCTGCTCTGAATAACCCATTCCTCCATGCATGGATCTGTCTTTGTACACATCATAATCTGAGATATCTGCTCCTCCGGTCTGGTTGAAACAGGTCATTCCGAAATACCCATCAGATTTTAAAAGATCTGAAATAATGGCGATATACTGGATCCTTCGATGTGGTTTAATATGATGAAAGCACCCGCTGTCATATATATAATCATAGAGGGTGGGGGCTTGATAGTCAAAGATGGAATTACGTATGAAATTTACCTTCACATGGTGTTCTTTTGCATTCTGTTCTGCCCAGTTGATGGATGTGCTGGAAAAGTCTATCGCATCTACGATAAAGCCGCATTTAGCAAGATAAATCGCATTCCTACCCATTCCACACCCGATATCAAGTATCCTTCCCCTGGTAAAGATATTCTGCTCAATATATGAATGTAAATTTTCATCGGGAATACATCGAAAAAAAGGCACAGGTTTGGTTTTATCAGCGTAAAAAGCATCCCACCAGTCAGCATCAGGTTTCTTGAGCAGATCATCCAGCATAAGAAAGATATCTTCATTTGATCTTATGATGAGAGAATCTGATATAGAGTCCATAATATCGAAAAAATTTTAATTAAAGATTAATATTAAGTGCTTTTCTCATTGAATCAGCATTCATGCCAGAGGTAATCCTTCCTCCATACAGAAGTCTGATTGCATCTTTATCTAATTCCGATAGTGTTGCAGATGAGTTTGCTTTGGAATAGAAGAAACTGTCAGGTTCTTTTGTTGTCTCCCCATGGATACCCATATTCCAGTAAAGGGCTTTCAGAATATAGTACCTCCGATCCTGTCCTTCAAGTCCATTCCAAAGATATACATATTCAGGTCCGATAATCCCAACCAGAGTCCCATTTTGGTCTTTGAGTAATTCCTCTTTTGTTGACTTGTATTTGTCCTTTTTGTACGTATCAAGGGATTCCCGCGATGTAAGAGTAATCCGGTAATACCGATATGGAACATTGGCATAGTTATCTTTTAGATCACCTTTGAGAACAGATTCATCCTCGAATTGTGCTGTTGTGGAAAGATCATTGAATTCTCGTGCATATGCAAGGGATGTATTGATGTCGTCTGAAATGTATCCTTCATTAAACCAGATCATATAATCCGGTTCTGACACCAGAAGGGTATTGTTGGAACTATCTTTTCCATATACGATTGAGATCAAATGCTCTGTAATTTTATCCTTGTAATCAAAATTATCCCTGTTTTTTAGCAGGTATTCGTCGGTGTGAAGATTTCCGTTTAGGTAAAGCGTATTTGGTGTTGAAACGCCCACCATAAGCCCGGCTCCGATTTTTAAGACCCTGTCTAAACTATTGGAATTGGTCTTGACCTTATCAATAATTGCAGGAGAAACAAGTTTTACTTCATAAATTGGATTTGATTCTTTTTCTATCGTTACATTAGGAATAATATAATCTTTTGATTCTCCAGAATTTAGATCAGGTCCGCTATTGTCCTTATTAGGTTGCTCTCCTACACAACACCCTGTCAATGTCATGAGCAGTAACAGGATACTGATGTACCATAATATCAGGGTGAGTTTTCTGTTCATATATGCAATATCACTTTGATACATATTATTCCATTTCAAATCGTAATGCTTATTATATCTATATCCTTTAGTCATCAATTTCATTTAATATGAAAAATAACCAACTAACAGGGGATATTTTTGATTTTAATTGCATTAGGTACAATCAATTATTGTTTCTAATCTATTATAAAAGTACACTAAAAAGCATTTGCAAGAATACGAATCTATAAATACGATCGCCAGTTTTTATTGCGCTATTTCATAATGCTGAAATAATAGTATAAATAATAAAGATAGTATGAGGATTGTTTCAGTTTCAATACTGATTATTATTCTACTCTGCTTGGTCCTGATTGCAGGATGTACTGCCCTGGTTGGTGTAAATGAGCTAAATACATCTCATAATCAAACCGTGAATAGTAGTCATTCTGAAGGAAATACTAGTGCGAAAGAGGCAGTAAGTACAATCAAACCTGTAGAGACACAGAAAAAGACAGTATCCCGTTCTACTACTCTCGATGCAAATGCTGGTGAAACATATTATAATATCAGGATTGTCCCGGCATCAGAACTTGAGAAACTTGAGAAAGAGATGGGTTCAGATGAATACTTAGTAAAGAATGACAAGGATTACGTTCTTGGAATTGTTTCATCAAAAGGTCTGACCCTGAGAGGAGATCTGATGCAGATCGAGAGTCAGAATGTTAGTGTTGGAAAAGATTTTGACAAAGAAGATGTCGTGCTTCACTTGCTTGATATTGCATTCGGTCTTGATAATGCAAAACTGAAATTGTTTAAATCAAATAAAAAATATCAGTTCTGGCTTGACGGGTATTATACTCAGTCAGAAGTTGACTATGTTAAAAGTCTGGCTACACTCTTTAATTCAATATCTGGAACTACCGAGTTCGAAGATGAAGATGTTGCTCTTGGATTCCTGAATTCAAATT
This sequence comes from Methanospirillum lacunae, assembly GCF_003173355.1. Classification (NCBI taxonomy): domain Archaea; kingdom Methanobacteriati; phylum Methanobacteriota; class Methanomicrobia; order Methanomicrobiales; family Methanospirillaceae; genus Methanospirillum; species Methanospirillum lacunae. The sequence goes on from NZ_QGMY01000008.1 coordinate 75,999, forward strand.
ATGCAGAGATTCCATACAATTATTATAATATAAAAATATTCACCGAAAAGATGTTGCAACAATATTATGATGATAAGAAAAAGGATTCAGATCATCTGCTTAAAAATCAGAAAGGAGAATTGATCGGGATTGTCAATGATGATTATGTATATCTCTTAAATACCTTAAGCGAGGAAGATCAGAGATATTACATTTTGAAAGGACTTCTCTACAGTATGGGTCTGCATGGGACATCATATAAGAATAAAGAAAGTTTCTTCTACAGAACTGAGGGTTTAAACCGAAATCTGACTGATCTCGACAAGGAAGCAATTAAGATCCTGTATGGTGGCGGACTTAAGGCTGGAGATTCTTTAGAAACAACAAGAAAGATGTTTGGTCTTTCAACCTAACTTATTTCCTCGTTTTTCGAATTATTCTTTATTCACGATTCCTGTATAAACCTCCCGTATTGCTGATAACACTTTGAATCCCTTTTCGGTGATAACATAATCACCCCGTTCATGTCTCTGGATAATCATCCCAGCTTCCTGGAGTTTTTTTATGTGAAAAAGTAGATTTCCCCCTCTCAATTTGGTTAGCTGGGAGAGATCTGAAAATGTCTTGGTCTCTGCTGATACTGCCTGAAGGATTTGAAATCGTGGGGTACTTGCAATTGGTTCTATTATTCCTGAAACAATCTTCTCTTCCGGGTAATCCAACAGAGGAAGAGTTGATTTCTGTTGTTTTAGAATCCCCAGTGAAGACATCAGGTCCAGTTGCTTCTCAAAAAGACGCCTGACTTCGTTAAAACAGATATCACATCGTTCAGATGGTCCTTTTTTACGCATCTCATCTAAGTGGGTCCGGTAAGATCGGACAAGATCATCGGTAATTTCTCCATCATTGATATGGTTTGATGTGATGGTAAGAAAATTAAGGAGGACCTTAAAGCAGGTATCATGCATTTCACAATCATGCACCATGTTACTGGAGAGGCATTCCTTTGCACGTTCAACATGGTTTTTTGATAGAATTTCCCCATACTCATGTTTAAGATCTGCCATTATTGATTGGAGATGGACCTGATTTGTGCGTTCAAAAAATTTCTTCAGATCTCCCCTGATTTGTTGGATTTCATGCATGAGTGCATCCGGGGTCACTGACTGTTCTGTTTGGTCCATTGTTTTTTCTTATCAATTATAGGGGATATATCATTATAACTGTTAGAGTCATTCAAATGTAGCAAAAAGCGTCTTAGTTATTATTATGACGCTCAAGTATATTATGACAACACTCAAAGGTATGTATGGTGAGGCACATGCCGATCTGGAATTGTACAGGAACAGAAGTAAGCAAAGAAAAGGCTGAAGAGTCTATCGCACATCTGAAAAACGCCTGCTTTGGATGCAGTACCCATAGTAACGACTGCTCGATTGCCAAAGCTGTTGGCGATATATCATCCATGATCAAGGAGTGATTATTCATGTCATCTGTGAAAGAACAGATTCATGCCCAGATAACCGGGGCATTATCCGGTGCTGTCTTTCCCATAGACACACCTGATAAACTGATTGCGGCATTTCCTGCCGGAGCTGACACAACCTGTCAGGTTGGCGATGTTAAAATGACAGCCGGTGAAGCAGGAACCCTCCTGAAAGGGAGTGATTTTCCGTTCACCAGTGCCAAGCAGGTTGCAGATATTATCGTAGAACGTGCAGGACTGTAAGTCTTGATCAGTTTTTATATCCCTTTTTTCGTTTATAGGTCCGTGGAATATAGTGTGTAATTTTCACGAATTATAGCCTGATCCATCTCAACATCCCTGATAACTGACTTAAATGATCCATTGAAGTTGCTGCAAGAACAAGAGGATTTACTGATATCGTCCCATCTTCATTCTCCTCAATGGAGGACACAATTAATGAAGCAAACTCCATTGAAGATGTTGCAAGTGCAAGATACCGGCGAACCATCATAAGAGCGATTACGGCATTTACAACAGTTGTGCACCCGAAAACCCCACTGATAACCTCCCAGGTCATACTCTCCCGCCATGTTGTACGATATCATTGATCGTCATGTTCCCTGAAACAAACCCGATAGATCTCAATGAATTATTTCCAGAATCCTGTAATCCAAAACTCATCAATCCGGATCCATTTACATACAACGATCCTGACAGATCCGGTCTGATGCTTTTTGAGACCGAATAACTTCCCTTGTTTAGGATCCCTGTGGAGAAGAGTTCTGAATTATCATTTTGTTTCTGGGTTTGCTGAATAAAGGCACATGCAAGCCAGTCAGGAATGATAGAGTTTCTTCCTGTGGCGTAATCATATACAAGAACAGGACCCGAACTCTTCACTGAAAGATCTGTATCCAGTCCCTCTCCTTCTCCAACCGACAAAGCCACTTCAGAGGTATCTATTGCCATTGCCCGGGATGTAAATGATCCATTCATATCAGAACCTGAAGTGGTAAGTATTACCGATCCATCAGTCTGTATCGAAGTTGCGAGATAATCGGCACCTGCGAAACCTGCTACAATAAGACAAAAAATCCCAATAAGGCATTCTCTCTTCATATTCCCCCCGGATATGAAAAAAGAGATTATGCCAGGATGGCAACCGTGTCAGCCCAGGTTTCAATTCCGGTTCTGATGGCATCATTCTCGTAACTGGAGAGAGTGACGCTGTCCCTCTTAAACGAGACTGAATAGAGTTCCCCGTTACTGGCATGGGCTTTTATAGTGCAGCTGAAAGAGTCCTCTGATGAATCACGTGAAGCAGTCACACCGGCTCCCATACCGGCGGTGATTGCTGCAGATCCAGTGATTTGGGTCACTGCAGTATTCACTGCCTCCATAGTCGGTCCCCGGATTGGAATGCTCCCGACAGTCTTTGCTTCTGCATTTTCATACACAATGGTGGCTGCGTATGCTTCCTTTGTTTTTTCAACTGCCGGCTTTGCAACCCCGGCGGACTCGTACGTTGTACATCCCCATGGATTATTTTCCAGGACATCCTGGATTAGTGCATGGAACGTGGCATAGTCTGCTATAGGTGTAGCAAGTTTCCGCATAGCTGACTTTACTACGCTCTTTTGTGTAAAATCTCCCATTTCTTTCCCCCATGTCGCCTGTTATGCGACACTATCTGGTATGTGGTGTATATATATAAGGCTGAAAAGAACTGGTTAATCAAGCGTTAAAAGGGCGCAGAACTAAAAAAACTCTATCTAGAAGAGCACGCCTATGTACAATCTTTAAAATCTAAAAATATTCGAGTATTTTTTAGAATATACCAGTAATTTGGTATGTTAGCAACATTTGGTTATCTTATAGTGGTGGGATTAATTAAATTTTTTCACTGTATTCAACTGTTAAGTCAAATACATTTCAAAAGCTTTAGGAAGATGAGGCGATTAAAGTGTTTCACTGTTATCGGAATGACGTGTCAATCCATAACAGGAGGTTGATCATATGAAAACTGGAAGAAGCACAGTGAAGTACCCCCCAGCAGATGAACAAGCTTGGTGGCAGATCATAGAGGGGGATGGGGTAGTATTGCCGTTTGTCTGGTTAAGTATATCGTTTATCAACGGTTGTGGATTGCTGTACGATATAATCATTCAGGGAATAAAAATTTCTTCTGATTATGCTTATCCGGTGGTTCAATGAGGAGTACCAATTCGAATTACTGGACGAGACGAACTGCTGAGTATAGTGCACGAGATTATCTTGTAGATCATGGGTATACGGTTATCAGGGTCGCAGAGAGTCACACTCATGAGCCTGTTGGAATCAATCTGATTGCCTGGAAAAAAGATGGAAATGTCCTCTTTATTTGTGCCAGATCCATCCGGAGAGGATCAATAAAGACTGATATTGAGGCTTTATCAAAACTTGTACAATCATCCCGATATCCTGGATCTGTTGAGTACTGGGTGAGATACAAGGCAGGATGGAGGCGGTACCTGGTTGATGCAGGTGGAGCGATACCTCTCCCGGTGTTATTATGAGAACTCACCGTGGTCAGTTTCTGTCTCTGTGCCATCTCTCTGTAGTGCGTCGCTCTTTCATGAATCCTTCCATAGATTGTAATCAGGGGGGAATATGATATGGCTCCTGATGGTCAATACGACGAGATCCTGGCAACTCTGAATTGTCTGTTCACATCCGGCCAGGTCATAGAAATCAGGATTCTCAGCGAAGATGGTGTATCATCGGGGTACTTTGATAATTTTGAGAAAGCCGCTTTGGCTATGTGTTCACAGGATCGTGACCCAAGAGGGCATGGAATCTATGTAACCCTTAATGAAATCACCCGGGATCTCCTGGCCCGGCGAGCAAACCGGATCAAGTATCGCATCGGCAGACAGGATCAGACAACGTCAGACTCTGATATTATCCATCGCAGATGGTTACCGATAGATATTGATCCAGTACGAAAATCCGGGATATCCTCTTCTAATGCTGAGCATGACGAGGCACTTTTGCGAGCCGAAGAGATCAGAAAATTTCTCCAGGAGAAGGGATGGAAAAAGCCCATTCTTGCAGACTCTGGAAATGGTGCACATCTCTTGTATGCCATCGATCTCCCAAGCGATGAAGTTGGCAGAGACCTGATCAGATCAGTTCTCATTGTGCTTGATCAGAAATTTTCTGATGAAATGTGCAGGGTTGATACCGCGAACTTCAATGCTTCCAGAATTTGGAAAGTGTATGGAACTACCTCGCGTAAAGGAGACAATCTGCCTGATCGCCCTCATCGGCGTGCCAGAATTATAGCATACAGCGGTGAAAGGCAGATTGTGACTGCCTCAGAACTCGTTTCACTGATTACTGAATGCTCGAAAAGTGAAGAAAACATAGATTCAGGACATTTAAACAGACAACAACGTTATAATGCACCTACACAGCCATCTGCGACGAATTCTCATGCTGTGAGTTTTGGAGAGAGTTCTGTACATGATCTTGGGTCATGGCTCACAACGCATGGTCTGTCCTATACATCAAAGCCATACCAGGGAGGTATTCTCTTTTCCCTTCATTCCTGCCCTTTTTCTGATACCCATCAGGATGGTGCGTTTGCCATACAATTTGAGAACGGGGCTATATTTGCCGGATGTCACCATGATTCCTGCGGCAGCGGCAGACAGCGATGGCATGAACTTCGCAAAAAATTTGAACCTGCCAGATATGATTTCGAGACAAGAATCGCTGAACGACGTCGTGCACGAATCAAAGCCAAACTGATTGCAGAAGGGAGAATTGATCCTTATGATGAGATCAGTGATGGACCGGCTGTAGAAAACAGGAATAAGGGATCCGGTTCTGGTATAGAGAAACAGAAACCTGGTGATACAGATTTGGATTTGGTTCAGCAGCGTGCACAGAATATACTCGCCACTGGAAATCCGCTAGCTTTTATCCTTGAAACCTTTGGGTCGTTGCATGAAGGGGATCAAAGAGTTGCTGAATGTCTGATTCATTCGCTGGTCTCCCGGTCTGTCATAAACAGTAAAGGGCTGCACGTCTCGATCACTGGTGAGTCAGGAAAAGGCAAATCTCATGCCATAGATATGATGAAATCCCTGATTCCACCTGCATTAAGGCTTGAAGGCAGAATGAGTGACAAAGCCCTCTTTTACATGGATGATCTGATGCCTGGAACAGTGATCACCCTCGATGATGTGAATCTTTCTGATCAGATGCAGGAGATCCTCAAGGGTGTAACAACTTCATTTCAAAAGCCATTCCCGTATAGGACGGTAAGTAAAGATAGAAAACCTCAAATCTGTACGATTCCGGAGCGATGCGTCTGGTGGATCGCAAAAGTTGAAGGAGCTGGTGATGATCAGGTCTTTAACCGGATGCTCACCTGCTGGATAGATGACAGCGAGATGCAGGATGAAAAGGTTCTTGACCGGACACTTGCAGCTGCCGGACAACTCCCGGGCACTCCTACACAGGAATCAGAAGAGGTCAGGGTCTGCAGGAAGATCTGGGGTGAGATTGAGCAGATCTGGGTCGTTATTCCTTTTGCAACACGAATCCGATTCCAGTCATCAGAGAACCGAAGAAATCCTGATATGTTGCTCGATCTGATCAGAACAAATGCAGCCCTCTGTCAAAAGCAGAGGGAACAGATTGTTGTAAATGGTATCAATTGTATTATTGCATCTGATTGTGATTTTACTGAAGCTTCTCGACTTTTTATGAGTTTGAACAGTGATGGTGGAGGTCAGGCGTATAAACTTACAAAACGTGAGACTTCTCTTCTCTCACTGATTGCATCACTCAATAGGTATGAAGTGACAGTAGCCGAACTTCAACGTGAAACAGGCTGGACAAATTCTACAATCAACAAGTTACTCCATGGATACCGGTCATATGGGAAGTCGTACTCAGGTCTTCTTGAGAAGTGTCCTGCTATCTCGTATCTTGACCGGACTGAATCTCGGGGTGATGGTGGATGCACCACATATCGCAGGTCAAAAGCCTACATCTGGGATTGTGATCTGTATACTGCCTGGAAAAAGGGTGGTTTGATATGGCTTGCCAGGGATGATACCGGAGACGATCAGAATCCTCCAGATGATAATGATGGATCCGGGGGAGAGGGTGATACAGGCAGTGAAGATACTGCCATGTGTACTTCAGAGGATCCAGGTTCTTCACAGGGAGATTCTGATCAGACATTAGAAGTTGATACACGAAATGAAACTGACAATCCCGATGTAAACAAACAGGGCACCATACCTGGTGCAGGTGTCGGTATTGCTTCTCTTTCATCAGGGATGTTTGTATCAACTGGTGAGTTTCCTGTTCGCACGTCCTGCTGTGTATGTGGTAAACGGCCATCACAGTACAGGGGGCGTGTCAAAAAGAATAGAGAATCTGATCCCTTGAAACCTGATCTCATGATCTGTAATTCATGTTATCAAAGGGTGGTCTCACGAGAAGCTGCAGAGATAATCGCACTTCCCGGGATTATCGATACAAGTAGTATGGCGAGTATTCAGAATGTGTCACAAAAATGTGATCTCTGTTCTTTAAAGCCAGCTGTATGGGTAGATCCTCATTCCAGAACTCACCTCTGTGACTCTTGTTATCAGCGTGAAGTAAAGCGGAGTGCTGATGATGCGCAATTGACCGGTACTACTCCTCCATGAATATTATTTGGGTGGATGGTTGGGAGTATGGGTGGTATGCGACAGGTGAATTATGAGCCGACCAGACCCTACAAGATGCAGGGCAATTTGTTGCCCGCATCTTCAATGGCAATATTACCGTACAGCACCCCCCTCGCAAAAACAGCAGCGACGGCTTATCTGTATGATACTCAACAAACAGCCAAGCCACATGTACTTCTGTCCGATGAGGGAGCAATCTGGATCGCTGATGGGTGAGAGGAGATGAACACATTTGTAGAACAGATCAAACATGCTTCCCCGTATGAACTGTGTGGAAGAATGATAATGGATGGGGATCAGATACTGATATTTATTGATGAGATTGGAAGATTTAGTCTTCAGATCAAAGATGTATCTTTAGCAATCCTTGGTTTTGGCTCAGGGAATATCTCTGGTCCTGTGCCCGGGGTCTTCAGAATTTCTGAAAGTGGCAGGGGGCTATATCTTGAAATTGGCGGAGTGCTTTATACAACACCGGTCTCACGTGTTCGGGCAGTTCTATCTGGTGTTCATCGAAAGGCTCCTGTGATGCGATTTACTGGGTCATAAGACCTGTCTTTAGGATGGGTCTAACCAATCCTTCTTTTTTTCGATGAAACGTTTTAGATGCATCTATGATGATGTGATGGGTTTTGTATGCAATATGTATTCACCTGAAACCTGATTCCCTGCTGATGGTTCTCTTGTTCTTGCAAGGGGAATTGGGCGGGAGAAAAAAGACAACACATGGCAAGAGCGGGGGTCAAAGATTCAAATTTAAGAAAGTATAGAGGATATTCTAAGTAATAATAAAATATTTATTATTATTATCTATAGAGAGCGGGAATGAGAGTGATGAGAGGAGAGATCATATGTGTATTCTCATATATGTGTGAGTATAAAATCACCGCTCTCCCGCTGTCAGTGATGAGGTTATAAGATAATTAACTGAATTATCGAATAGACGAAAGATATGATGAGGATTGATCCCGCTTGTTTATCCGGGTCTCCGACCAGCTGTTGATATTCAGGAAGTAAGAATTATATAAAAATCCACACAGGAAGAGTAAATCTGGTAAAATATAACGATAATGTCACTATGATCGATTATTCGTATATATTTTAAGATCCTTGTCTCATTAAGACAAGGATTTGTTGATGGAGTATCAGCTTAACTCAAATGGGATAAAATACCCCATTTTGTTTAGCATGCTTTACAAAATAATGTATCTCTATTTCCTTAAATATTCAGGATAAGGTATGAGTCAGATAGTTCCACCTTATTTTTCTTATCTCATGAATCGCATGAAAATTACAACAAAATGATGAACTGACTCGTATTAGGACACCACAAATTTTCAAGGTTTCGGGTGTGAACTACAAAGCGGTTCATGTGGTTTTTACCAGGGTACTATGGTTTCGTCCATAGAGGAGATATATTGAAAGCCCAATTACAAGCCAAACAATACATCGTATATATGAGGGTGTGTGGAGGTTTAGGAAAAGAAAAAGACAGATGAGGATACTTGCAAGAGGAAGATACGGGGCCGGGGGAGATTTGAATGGCCGGTAAATGTCTGGACTTGTTCTGCGGAGGATGATGACTGAACATGATACAAACATGAAGGCAAACAACACCCCGGTATGAGCAAGTTCTGCTGCTTCAAGGAGTGGGAGAAATCCTGCAAGAATTGCAGAGCTGGGAAATATGATCCGATGTTTTAAGGAGATAATTAAGTCCCGCAGTTTTCTGTGGGTTCCATTTTATAGGCCCGGTCTTTAGCCCCCGGATCCGGCCCATAGTTGATACGATTCGATCACTGGATCTTGTTTATGTCAACTCCATGCATTACTTCATATGAAAGGCTATTAACCTGTTTGAGACGGCAATGCCGAAAAAAGTATTCTTAATAGCGAGTGAATGACATATGTGTTATGAGAATTTTATTGTATGAACAGTTGACAAATAGCGATGACTTGTTGGAACACATCTCACATCCAATACCGCTATGAACTAGGTGAAACTATGCGAAAACCAGTATCGGGACTTCTCTTCCGCTAAATCCTTTCATCCGATCCCATTATAATAATCCATTATGTCCAACTTCTCCTTTACCACTCCGGAAAGCAGACAACGCTGGGAGACCAACGCCGATCATTGGGACGCCCGTATGGGTGACAAGTCTAATCTGTTCCATCGCACCATTGTCCGTCCGCATACTGAAGAATTGCTTAAGGTCCAGTGTGGCGATCTCGTGCTTGATATTGCCTGTGGAACCGGGAATTTTTCAGAACGACTCGCAGAGTTGGGGGCAAAGGTCGTAGCTTTCGATTTCTCTAAAAAAATGATTGGGCATGCCCGGAGACGGCGTTCGTCCCATACAGAAAAGATTGAATTCTACGAATGCGATGCAACAGATTATGATCAGTTAATTGCCCTCAAAAAAGACAGACCATTTGACAAGGCGGTTGCAAACATGGCGGTCATGGACATCGCCGATATTGGACCGCTCTTTAAGGCTGTTTCTGAAATGTTAAAACCTGGCGGAGTTTTTGTTTTTTCAACACATCATCCCTGTTTTATAAAACCTAGCGGGAAATACTTTACTTCATGCGTCCATGAAGGCGAGGGTCTTGTCGGTCAGCCAGTGAAACAACTTTATTATCACCGACCTTTACAGGAAATTCTCGGAAATGGTTTTTCATCGTGTTTTGTCATGGATGGATTTTTTGAGGAGCCAGATGATGATCCGGAGTTTCCGGTCATTATAATTGTACGGATGAGAAAAACGTGAAATTAATCATTGCGTTGAAATTGTTTGATACCACTGGGTGATTAGACAAAGTTTAGAGGAATATAACGGATCATCTTTTCAGGTCCTCACCACGAAGCAGCCCAAATAGTAACAAATGAGAAGGTAAGGTGAAACATGCCAGAATTTGAATGGGGGCCCGATGTTGTGAAACTCCGGGAATAGATTTATTCGCTCATCTCTTTTACAGAGAAAGCCTCAATCCTTGATATTGGGTGTGGCTCTGGGAATGATCTTATCCGCTTCGGGAAGCGGTGTGGTGCAGAGGCGAGACTTGTCGGAATCTGCCATCAAATCAGTTGAAAAAGCCCCCTAAAAATTTTATTCGTTATAATAGCAGGTACATAGAAAAATCTTGTATTTATGGGATATTATATCTCAAAACCATCCTCTGAAAATCTGTAAAATTACATACTCATTTACTCCCTATAAGTTATTTCAATTAACCTAGTATTTAAATCAAATATTATTTATACATTATATGTTAGATATTATCACCTCGATAATGATCGTTGAACTTGTTATCCCTAAGTTTCCAAAATAACCCCTTGGGTTGATTATTGGAGAATAAAATGTCTCAAAGAAATTTAAAAGCAAATAACACTTTAATGCTCATTGCATTCGTACTTATTACGTTTACAATTTCCGTGAGTATTGTATCAGCAGCAGGTGGAACACATACAATTACTGATATGACCGGTAATACTGTAACAGTTCCTGATGATATTAATAAAGTCGTCACATTCAATGCAATCCCTGTATTAAACAGTTACATCATTGCTCTTGGAAAAGGTGACACTATTATGAATAGCCTCTCCTCAATGGCAAACACACCATACACGAAATATCAGACTATTTTAGCACCACAGATAGAAAGTGGAGTAGATTTAGGAAAAGCTGCTCCTAATGCTGAGCAGGTCATGGCCATGAATCCTGATGTAGTCATAACGTCTGAAAAATCCACTGTAGATGCGTTAAACAAAACGACCATCCCGGTTGTCTTTGTCCCAAGTACAATGGGGGATAATGCGCAGAATGAAAAAGTGATGACAGTTCTGGGTAAGGTATTTAACCAGGAATCTAAAGCTGATGAATACAATACGTTTAGTGATGAGGTTGCTGCCAACTTAAAGTCAAAACTTGGGACGATTTCTGATGATCAGAAACCAAAAGTTCTGAACATGTGGGCACCAACACTCGCGGTATTTAATTCCAGTGGATGGGTTGTTCCTGCTGGTGGTAAGGATGCTTTTGATTCATCCAGTATTAAGGGTGGGTATGGTGGCGTTACAGTCAGATACCAGGGAAATGTTGAAGAAGTCCAAAAATGGAATCCAGATGTTATTGTTGTAAGAGACCCAACTGACATTCCGTATCTAAAAGGAAATTCACAGTTCAGCAACATCAATGCAGTAAAGAATGATAAGATATATGTCTGTCCTGCCGGGCTCATGACGTGGGTAGGAGGAGCAGAAGTTCCACTCATGGCAGAATGGATAGCAACCAAGTTACATCCGGACAAAGTTTCTGAATCTGATCTGGTAAAAGACACCAAAGAATTATACAAGAAGTTCTTTGCATATGATTTAACAGACGCTCAGGCAAAGAACATAATTAATGGAACCCCCTAATTGGGTTATTCATTCATTTTTAATCTGTTTTTTCAAGTTGATAGTGTGATAATTGTTGAAATAAATTGCACATTGAATATTTCCCCCTTGTTTTTCCTGAACAAAAGACACAAGGATGAGATAATGAACAGGCGATTGCTACCCGAATAGAACCTGGAGACCAGAACAAATCCATTCTCTGTGGCCATTTCTAATCTTTGAAACATATTTTACTAAAGTGTTCAAAAGAGGAGATTAAAATTGTTTGAGAAACTACTAGAAAAAGCAAGATCTGGTGAGATTACAAAAGAACTTGCTCTAGAGATCCTTACTAAATCTAAAAAACCTGAAAACGCCCTAAAACTTTTTGAAATGGCATCGAAGGTTCGTAATGAAGTCATAGGGCCAAACCTATTGTGGGCTGGAGGAGGAATTCGTGCAACTGTACCATGTAAGATAGAGCCCAGATGTAAGTATTGTTCATTTTATTTGCGAGGTGAATTTAAACTCGAAACCATCATTTCATGTGTAAAAATTATGGAAGAAATAGGAATGAGAGAGATTCATCTGGTTGGAGGAGCGAATCTCCAGGGATATGATGAAGAAGTTCTGGAATTAATCAAGGCAATCAGATCAGTTTCAAATATAGCAATAGGATTAAATTTTGGTTGTTCATTATCAGAAGATACCATTCGTCTTCTCAAAGGAATGAATATCTTTGGTATCACAATCGCTATTGAAACAATAAATGAAGAACTCTTTAAAGCATCAAAACCTGGTGATAGCCTCAAACTGAAAAAAGAAATGTTTACAATCTGTGAACGGGTAGGTATGCCAATTCATGCTATGCTTTTTGTTGGATTGGGAGGAACTCTTGAAGATAGGATAAATCTAATTTATTTTGTAAAGCAATTTTCTCACCTCTCAACACTTTCATTCTCCAGATTCTTTCCTTTTTCAGGAACACCATTTCAAGATCATCAACGATGTTCACCATGGGATGTTGCAACAACTATCGCTGTTGCACGACTGGTGTTACCAAAAATTAATCTATCAATAGCAGCAGGCAATACTGTTGATGACATACCTCTTTGGTATATTGCCGGAGGTGGGAATCAAATTCAAGGGGTTTATACCACAGAGAAGAATTTTCCACTCGGACCAGGAGAAATTATGGTACCTGTTGATGAGGATCATATAATTATAAACCGCATGCCAATAGTGCAGCATTATCTTGAGGATATGGATGTTTCAATCAGGTAATGAGCAATAATATTTTAATGTCTCATCGCAGATTAAAAATTCAGAAAAATAAAATTACAGTGAGCTCCCTGGCACAAAATACAATTTCAAAGTATTTTATAAAGGAAAAAAATAATCGATATAAGAGAATTAATACCTGATATCAGTTATTCCAACTTCTGCAAGCATTGCTCCTGCCACTGGTATGGTATTACAATACTCCATTCTGTTTTCATACTTCACAGCAGTGTGAAGGAACCAGGGTTTTTTGTATGAAGGAACCCGAGATATGTGGATGCCTCCTATCCTGTTTCCACCTCCGGCATTCACCCAAACCGGAATGTCATCATAACTCCATCCTGCTGCAGGTCCAATATCGATATTTCGCAAAACCAACCGCATAATTGCAATTATTCTTGCTCCCTCGGTCGTAGAACAACGGGGGTGGTTCTCAAGTGGAGTTCCCTTATTTGGGAAGAAACGACTCACATATACACTTTCGAGGTTTTCATACTGCTTTACATGGAATATGAAATCTGCATAATCCTGATATCTGGATGGCTCTATATTTAGCCCTGCTAACATACCAGTCCCAAGACCAAATCCTAAATCGCTGATCTGTTGTGCAAGGGCCTTTTTCTTTTCAAGACTGTCCCCTGCTTTGAATTTAGAAAATAACTTGGGATTAATAACCTCAAAAGACGAACCAACTTTAGTAACTCCAAGATCCTTCAAAGCCACTAAGGAGGCAAGAGAAAGACCTGCCCCAACATTTACAGTAATCTCGGATTTAGATATCTTTCTAATCTCCTCAACTATTGAAACCACATCACTTCCATCACTCGTGAGGGTTGTACCTCCACTTAAATGAAAATTGGTTATTCCATGTTCATCCAGATATCTGACTCCCGTCAGGATTTCATCAATTGTTAATGCGGTTGATGGTTTTACCCAATATGGACAGTATGCACAAAGAGGATCAAGGGTACAGGGGAGGATTGTAGCGATTCCCCCACTCCACTGAAAACTTCTTCCCTTCTCACTGTCTCTCACATGGGCTGCAGTAATAAATAATTGTTGAGCTTTTGCGAAATTCTCTGTTTCCTTAAAAAGAAAAACTGCTTCATCAGATGTAATTTCATCTGATTCAGCCTGCTTTAAAATTGATTCGAATGAGAAGTTCATACTCATTCTCATGAATTTTTCATGGCTATCTGGTCATCAGTAAGATCAGAGACTTTGTAGAATTTTTGGAAGAAATTCCTCGTTTCCTTTGGAATATCAAATGGCATCTGATCCGGGTATAACGTTTCAGTTACCCACATAAGACCGATAATTGATGTAATTCCGTCAGGGAATTCATATTTAGGTACGCAATATACCCGGTCATTTTTCATGGCTGTAGTATCTTTCCATACCGGGTCATTCATAATGTCATTTGTTACATTGGTATTTTGAGCGATGATAACATCTGGATTCCATTTGATGATGTCTTCTACAGACACCTCAATTCCTTCGTTTGTCTTATCACCACTCAAGGTTACTGCATCTGCATATGGAATACCGCCAGCATCTCTCACAATTGAGGACATAATTGTTGCAGATCCTGGAACCGTCTTAGAGGTTGCTCCTGTATAGAATACCCTTAGTTTTTTATCGTCTGGTATCTTTGAACTTGCATCTTTTACCCGGTTTATGGTATCTTTCCAATAATCAGCGAGTTCATTCCCTTCTTTTTCATTTCCAACAACCTTACCCATAAATCTGAATGATGGCTCATAATCTTCAATTGTATCTTTTTTGACCGTAACCACCGGAATGTTGAAAGTGTCCTGTTCTTTATCAACATTTGGATCCTTTGTCATTGAAACAATTACATCTGGCTTAAGTGAGATCACCTGTTCATTATTTAGACCCTTAAAATAAACTCCTGTAACTGGTAAACTTCCGAATAATTTCTGGCCTTCTTTTGACATAAGATAGGTTCTTGATTTTGAAACCATGTCTATGCTGGCTAGTTTTTCGGGAGCTAATCGCCATGCCATATATGTCGGGATAGGATGAAGGCAGGATATATTTGTGATTGGATTGGGGATTGTAACATCTCTTCCGGCTAGATCAGTAACGATTTGCGTCCCTGTCTGACCTGATGATGTTGATGCAGCAAACGCACTGGGAATACTCAGTAATCCTAGAATTAAGAGTACTGCAATCAAAGACTTACATGACTGATTGAAATTAAAATACCTCATGTCTACCTCTTGTAGTATGAATCAACATGACAATCTGATAAGATGTGAATACAAATGCTACAACATATCCCTCAATAACCATTTAAACATTCGAATTTATCCTGAAAGAATAATATTAAGATAAGGTATTAAACTAAAGTTTATCTTACTATAGGCAATCAGGTTTGAATTCGAATTAATTAATTAGTGAGGATGCAATATCTTTGAGTATTCTGATGTCAGATCAGATCTCCTATATTATCATTATATTATGTTGTAATAACTACTTTTGTAATTGAGTTTAGTTTTTTATTTATTATATTGATTAATTTTAAATATGATAGTTTATTATTTACTCTTCTTTATATGTACAACATAACTTAATAATATGATTAAATGGGATTCCAATTCAAATATTATATGACAATCCAAGACAGGATTTCGAAAAATAAAACACAATTATACAAACTCCCTGCCTGGTAAATGAGACAGGGAGTAAATTTGTAGTTGTACTGCAAGAAATATTTTTTTTAGAGTGTGAGGTGGAGCACACCTCATATTATATTGTACATTAGTTAATTTATATAATTCGTTTAATTCAATTAGTTTATAATAACCTATCCCTTTTGTTTGATTGCAATTTCATAAAAAACACCTATGAGGCGCTGCCTCATGCTTGACTAATGAAAATCCACGATATGAGGTTTGTTTTGAATTTCATATGCATTTTCATGCAAAATCTCTACTCGGTAAGAATTTATCTAGCCATGCTCTGATCCTGTTTGGAAAATATCCCTAAAATTACATAATAATCCAAAATTAGACAATAATTTCCATTATAACGATGCTATTTTGCATAGCATAATCTTATATATTTGCATGTTGTTTTAGTTGTGCTATACCTCGTAGCAGGTCTGTGAAAAAAATGAAGATTAGCGCAAGAAACGCCCTGAAAGGAACCATCAAATCAATCACAAAGGGTCCGGTCAACGCAGAGGTAGTCATTGATATTGGAGGCGGAGTCCTCGTAACTGCCATAATTACGGTACATGCTGTAGAGAACCTCGCCTTAAAGGAAGGAAAGGAAGCCTACGCAGTAGTCAAGGCTAGTGAAGTAATGGTAGCCGTAGAGTAAATGGAAAACCACTTGGACACATAAACTCAGCTACCTATTATAATATTATGTTGAATTTAATTAATTCAATATAATATCTATCCTTGATACTATCTCCTGTTCTGTGACTTTTTAAAAAAAGAAATGACTGCTTGGTAACTCTTTGAGTCAGAAACAACGAACCAGGAACAATAAATAAGGAACGATTATTATGATTCTGCAGGGACCATAAATCCCCCGTGTGGAACTGTTATCTCAAACCTGACTCCAATTCCCGGTATTCCTGTCTCCTCTATTGTAATAGAGGTAATTCCCAGAATCTCTCTTACCAAAAATAGGCCATATCCTGTGTTTTCTCCAAATCCTCTTTTAAAAATCTTACTTTTATTTTCAAAATTGACTCCCCCTCCATCATCTTCGTAGATAATTACTGCACATTTTTCTGATATCTTAGATGAGACGGTTATGGAGGTGATATCTTTTCCATGCCTTAACGAATTATCGATAAGATTAAAAAATACTTTTTCGAGTAACATATCTGCATATATTACAATATTTGCATCAATATGGCAGCTCACTGTTGGGGGAACGTTTCTGGTTTTCCATGCTTTTTGTACAACATCTGAAACTTTGTACCACCCGGGTTCTGCAATTCCAAGATCCTGGTACACCGATGTGAAACTTATAAGTTGTTTGATCATCGTGGTTGCATCTTTTACCCGGTCAAATGCTGTCATTGTTTGAGACTGATTATTACACGTATTTGCAATGTCCTCGATGTAGAATGATATGATCATAATTTGATTGAGTATATCATGCCTGGTAATTGAAGTCAAAAGCCCTAGTTTCTTACCCGCTTCAGTCAGGGCATTTTTTGATTTAATTATTTCGCTGATATCTCTCATCACAATTAATCTGCATTCCAATCGGTTAATAGAGTCAAAAACAGGATACATGTCAATAGCATAATAATATGAATTGTTTTCATACAGGTGATTGATTGTTGTATGTATCGGAGTCAAACCTGTTAGATCAGTTTTTAAATCTGATAAAAATGTTGAGATTGTATCAAATTTACCCCCGATTATTGATAAATTTTCCAGATGTAACATTGTAATTGCTTCATTGTTCATCTCCAGAACCCGGTTTACAGTATCCAGGACGATGATTCCATCATGCAGATGCTCAAATATTTTTCTGTGTGGAAAATGAACAAGGTCGAAAAACTGGTATTGGAATATTTCAAATAGTAGGATTATCCCTGCAAATGCCAAAACGATAGGAGTAATATCAAAATCCGGGTATAGTCTAGGCATAAAGTGATAATACAGATATCCTGCCATAAGTGAAAATAAAATACACACAAACAAAAAAGACTGAATAAAAAAAACACGGGGTGAGTTATATAGTATATATAAGAAAACCACCAGGCAGAATGCTATGGAGAGCAGGATGTATGATGAGAGAACATTGTACATGAACCCTGGTGTTATTGAGATAATGGTGAGGCCATCTATCGTAAGGGCATCTACTGCCTGATAGTACCAATGGTGTAATTCATTGGTAAAATATGACACAAAGGTGAGAACCGGAACTAGGAAGATTAATGCACAGGTTTTCCTATTTACAAGATGATTAAATCCACCAAACTTCAGTGCAAATAATATCACACATCCTGGTATCCAGGGAATTGCAAGGTATTCTATTTTTAGATAAAGGATATGAAGGTCTGGATCAATTGCAGTTACTTCAAGACCATAAAAAAAAGACCACCAGGCGATTAGGAACATGTAAAAGGAAAAAATACCTGACCCACGAACATCCCTGCGGTTCCAGGTAATAATTGAAATGATTCCTGAAATTATTGCGGATAAAAACATCAGGTAGAAAAAAGGATAATTCTGAAACTGCATGGAGTTCTCAACTTAGTGACAAAATGTTATTATTAAAGCTATCAGAAGAAAAACCTGTATGTCAAATGGTATTGAAATCATCCCGCAGGTTTGATACATACGCTATTGTCCGATTGTTTGTATACTAGTCAATTAAATTGTACCTTTTTATCTTTTCGTGCAAATTTAAGCGTATTTACAAGTGTTTATACCTCTTGAGGACTCAATATCCGTAGTTACTTGATATAAAGTTTTGTGTGGAGTATGTGTGAAAAAGAATGAAACACGATTGATTCATGAGAACAAACCTGGACACGTTTCTTATTGCACCAACATGTCCTGAAAAAGGATTAGAAGTCGATTGAAAATTTGTCTTTGAATATGATTAATCGACAGCGATCATTACTTCGCTTGCCTTGACAACTGCGTAGGCTTCCTTTCCTTCCTTTAAGGCGAGGTTCTCCACTGCATGTGCTGTAATCATGGCTGTCACAAGTTTTCCTGCTCCGATGTCGATTACAACTTCTGCGTTGACCGGTCCCTTGGTGATGGATTTAATTGTTCCCTTGAGTGCATTGCGAGCGCTGATTTTCATGTTTTTATACCTCCATTCTGCTTTGAGTAAAGCAGTTACTACAGCATCTATCTCTATCTGTTTAATACTTGTGGTTATCCAGATAGTTTAATGATTAATGAGAATCAATTATAGTTTGATATATTTGATTCTCCGTTAAAGAAAAAAATGGAAATTAATATATTTCACAAAAAGAATTGTGTAATATACACACTATACACATGAAACGACGATACAACATCACTCTCACCCCTGAAATGGATGAGAAATTGAACCATTATGCATATGTTACCAGGAAGAGCAGAAGTTCTCTTATTGAGGAAGCTCTTGATCAATACCTGGCTGGTAAAGATGATGGTTCGCGCTCTTCACACGATGATGTATCAGTTCTCAAAGAGAGGATGGAACTACTTGAAGCGAAAATTCAGAGAATTGAAACCAGAGATTGTTTACGTCAGGAACCGGTTCAATCCCGCACTCAGAATTTTCAGGAAAAAAATTCTCCTGTAATATCACAAACCCCACAATGCCAAAATCCGGATAAAATGCGGCAAAATCTCCCACTCGAGACAGAGGTACAGTCTGTTATTTCACTTGATCCAGATGGATGGTACACTCAGACACTGGTGAGTGAATTCCTTGATCAATCTGTTCTCCCAAGTACGCGGAAAAGCATCGTTTCACTTGCCGTTGCCCGGGGTGAAATGGAGACGAATGGTAAAAAACGAAAAGGGTGTAGGATAAAGGGTTCATCAGCAATCAGGTGGATTATTTCGATGAGAAAAAAAGACAAGCCGCCAGTTTTTTTCCTGGGATCTCACTGATATGCATGAATCCAGGAAGGTTCAGAAAAATTTGGTTCTACCATCCTGACATCTACCTCCTGCCCCTGAATGAATGTGTCAGATCCTGCTTTCTTGTGGAGAATGGCATCTGCTTGAATCCCCATCATATGTCCGAATACCCATGGTACCGGGGTTATCAGGGTTTTGTCATTTTCAGATCTCACCCTGACAAGTCTGAAAATATCAAACCCTTCTATTGAAGGTACTGGATTCGTTAATATTCCCTTTATGTACGTTGGTGAAGGTATCGGCACGCACCACTCGGAGAGAAGCGGAAAAATCAGTTCATAAAGAACTGCCATGGTTGAGATTGATGGTCCGGGCATTCCAAAGACCGGTTTATTATTCACCTGTGCTAATGTCACTGGTTTACCAGGTCCCATCGCAACACCATGAAACAGAAGCGTTCCACTCTGTTCCATTGCGTCTACTGTATAATCTTTTGAACCTGCGGAAGAACCACCAAAGATCAGGACCATATCACACTCTGAAATCATGGTTTTGATTCCGGCTGAAATGGCATCAGGATCATCATTCAATACAGGATATAGGACCGGTGTAACTCCAAACTGTCTGAGAGCTGATGCAATCATGTATGAGTTACTATCTACTATCTGACCTGGTTTTGGTTCTGTATATGGGGAAATTATCTCATCGCCTGTTGCAACGACTCCAACCTTCCAGGTCTTTACCGATACATCAAGAATCCCGTATGAGAGCATTGCACCAACATCAAAGGCTCTGATTACATGACCACAATCAAAGAGCAGATCGCCTTTTTTGATGTCCACTCCTTTTGCTATGGTGTTCTGATGAGATGAGACCGGTTTATAAATCAGAGATCTGGTGTCTGTAACTGCTGTTATCTCTTCCACTGCTATAACTGCATCATATCCTTCAGGAAGGGGCATCCCGGTGTTTACCCGTGGTGCCTCAACCTCTACCGGATTATTCTCGCTAGCGTTAGATGTTTCACCACTACGTACTGCGATTCCATCAGGTCCAGAAAGAATAAGGGGAGGATTAGTTCGTTGTGAGTAGACCGGTTCAGCGATGACATATCCGCACGAATCTGCAGTTGGCATACTGGTTCTGTTATTTGGCGACTTAAACGAGGATAGAATGAGACTTTTTGCCTCATCAAAGGATAATAACTGTGAGTTGATACATATTCGTGGTATTGCAATCACCTAAGGATTGATTAAAAATCAGCGTCTTACGATTAATAGATTTCATTTGTTCCACAGATCAGATCAGTCACACTGATTTGATGGCATAGGCGATAACACAAGTAATTGGAGAGGTTCTGTTTCTTTTTTTTTGTTGATACCTATTGATAAATGATGAATTTCAATCGAAAAAAAGATATTTGATTTTAGTCGTTATGCCTGCTGAATTCCTTTTATCAGAGTCAGAATCGGAGGATATGCTTCGGTAATGGGTGTTCCCATTAGTCCATTCGTTAAGATTTTTGAATCTTCTGGAATTTCAGCAATAATATTCTCTGGATTTTCAAGACTACTCCGGATTTTTGAACTGATTTCTGGAGTAACTCTATTGAGAACATAGTAAAATGGCATATCAAGTTCTTTGATCATTGAAGTTATTGTATGGGCAAGACCCACAGATTCAAACGAGGGGTCAACTACCATAAGAACACAATCTGCTTCAGCATCAATTCCTCTGCCAAAATGTTCAATTCCTGCCTCAGTATCGATGATGACTACATCATTCTTTTCCAGGGTGAGTGATTTGAGGAATTGTCTTGATAACATCCCCATTGGACAGGCACATCCCTCCCCTGAATGAGTGATCTTTCCTATTGATACCAATGAAACAGATCCATTTTTAGAAATATATTCTTCCGGTATTGTATCAATTGAGAGAGGCCAGTCAAACAGCTGATTTGTTGCACAATCCGGCTTTTTTGATGGCATCTTCTCTTTAATACCTTGTTTTCCTCCGAAATAGTGGAGTAAATCTTTTGGAACTTTTGTGCCAAGCAACCTATGAAGTCCGCCGTTCGATTCGTCTGTGTCGACAATGAGAACATTGTGATTGGTTCTGGCATATTCATGAGCGAGCAGCGAAGTGATGGTGCTTTTTCCACTTCCACCTTTTCCACAGATTATTAGTTTCATATTCAGGTATCCTTATGTACTAAGGTTATTTGTTTTTCTTTCTTTTAATTATATCATTTTGTTATTTATTGTTTAAATTTAAAAATGAATGTAATATTCTCTTGAATCAGATAGGTGAAAAAAAGTTCTGGTATTCATATCATGTTCATTGGTATGGAACAATGGTGCCTAACTCCATTTTGAATATTTTGTCACACATAAATTGAAGAACCTCTTCATCATGAGAAATAAAAAGATATGAAATATTTCTCTTCTCTTTAATTCTTTTGAGCAGATGGAGTATTTGTGCCTGTACTGAGAGATCCAATGCCGACGTTGGTTCATCAAGAATAATGAGGTCAGGATTGACAAGAAGGATTCTGGCAAGTGCAAGCCTTTGAGCCTGTCCTCCTGAAATCTCATGAGGAAAGCGTGAAAGAATCTCTTCATGTAATCCGATATCTTCTAAAACTGAAGTGATACCTCCATCAGGAAGTGTTACGCCGGGAAGTTTGAGAACTTGTAAGAAGGAGTTTTTTAGGGTTTTTACCGGATTAAAAGTACCTCCAGGATCCTGAAATAAAATCTGTATCTTTCTTCTGATTGAGTAATCACGTGTCCACATGGTATATGTGAGAGGTCTGTCTCTGTAATGAATTGAGCCACTGTCAGATCTATCAAGGCCTGATAAAATTCTCCCAAATGTGCTTTTTCCAGAACCTGACGGGCCGATGAGGCCAACAACCTCTCCTTGATGAATTGTGAGTGAACATTTGGATAATACCTTCTGCCTGGTCCCCGAATATCCAGAAGAATAGGATTTTGAGATATCTTTTGCTGTTATTAACACAGATGACATCGTACCTCACGTGTATCTGTCAGAGTAATTTCAGGGCATTGGTGGGTGCATACCTCTGTTACACAATCACACCGGTTTGCAAACCGGCAACCCGGGGGAAGAGATGAAAGAGGTGGGGCAGATCCTTCTATCGGAATAAATCCGTTCCTTGGAAGACTTTTTAATAACCCTTTCGTGTATGGATGGAGTGGAGAGGACAATACCTCATCTGCAGGTCCTGCCTCGACTATCTGTCCTGCATACATCACGATCAGGGTATCTGCAATACGCTCTGCAAGTGGTATATCATGAGTAATGAGGAGAAGGGACTGATTTTGCACTTTTATCCCCATGAGACAGGATTCAATATCTACTAACCGCTCTTTATCAAGTCCCTTTGTTGGTTCATCAGCGATGATAACCTCGGGCATAAGCCCTAGCACAACCGCTGTTGCAGCCCTCTGATTCATTCCGCCAGAATTCTGGCATGGGTATTGCATCATTGCCTGATCTGGTTCAGGAAAGCCTACTCTTTTCAGAGTTTTCAGAATATGATCCCGCATGGCTCCTGGAATTGAGATGTTATGAGATTGAAGTGGTTCTTTCATCTGCCGTTCTATTGTATAGATCGGGTTTAAGGATCGGTCCGGATTCTGATATATAATTCCGATTCTTTTTCCCCGTATTTCCTTTAATCTGGACTCTGAACATGTAATCAACTCCTGTGAATCAAATCGGATTGATCCGGTTATTTCTGTGCTATCTGAAAATAATTTTAAAATAGCATGTGCAGCAACCGATTTTCCACATCCTGATTCTCCAATTACTGCGGTACATTCTCCGGCATACAAGGAACATGAGAAGTCATGAAGTGCTCTCATTACTTCGTTTTTATTTCTGAATGTCACAGATAGATTACTAATCTGTAATACCGGTTTGTTATGACTCATTCAAATGCACTTTCACGCTCTGGTTGTTCATGTATCATTCCGATTCTGACAAATGAGATGATTACAAGGCTTATACAAAGAGCTGGAGGAATGACCCACCACCACATTTCTCTGACAAATCCGCCGTGAGTAAAGGCGTCAGAAATAATTTTTCCCCAACTTTCCATTGTGGGATCAGATAACCCAAGGAATGACAGTGATGCTTCTGATATCATTGCTCCGGCTACAATGAGCATTCCTTTAGGAAGTATTATCGGATAGATTACAGGAATAATCTCCCTGAGCATTACATGATGAGGAGAAAATCCAAGACACCTTGCAGAAAGAACAAATCCTGATGAACTTAATTGAAGAGTTTTTGCCCTGACAAGTCGTGCAGTGCTTTCCCAGGAAAAAAGACCGAGAATACAGATCAAAATCCAGATGTTAGGTCTGAAGAATGCTGCTATTACTATAATTACCGGAATTTTTGGAATTATTAATACAATATCGGTGATCCCCATCAGGATATCATCGACTCTGCCTTTAACATATCCTGATATTACACCCACCCAAATTCCAATCAGCATTGAGAGTCCTCCTGCACAAAAACCGATGATTAATGAAATCCTGGTTCCATATACAAGCAGGGAAAAAACATCATGTCCTACATCATCGGTTCCAAGAATGTGATCTGAACCTGGAGAAAGATATGGAATAAATCTCTTCTCCGGGTTATATGGGGCGATATACTGGGGGATTAACGCAGCAATGATGAAGACCAATAGGATGAGTACAGAGAGAATGAGAGGTTTGCTTATGTTCAGATTTTGGGGCTCTGTAGTCATTCTTTTTTTCAATCCTCCCGTGCTCTCGGGTCAACCATAAGGATAATGATATCAGCAATGATGTTGGCAATGATTACAAGAAGGGAAATTATAAGAAATGAACTGGTCAGAATTGGGTAATCCCGGAGCTGAATAGCATCATAGATCAAGCTTCCCATACCATTTAACGAGAAAACAATCTCAATAAAGAGGGCTCCTGATATAAGAAAACCAAAATCAAGTGCAAAGAGAGTAATAAGAGGAATTACAGCATTTCTTCTCACATGTCTCCTGAGGATCTCGGAGTCTGTTATCCCAAGGGCTTTTGCAAATTGAGGGTAGAGCAGATTCTTTTCAGTGATGGTTGTTCCCCGCATGATGAGAAGGTTTCGTGATGCATAAAACAGGGTTAGCACGATAACCGGTAATGCAATATGATGAGCGATACTGGTGATTGTAAAGGTATCATAGAGTCCTTTAAACGGAAACCATCCCAGATGGTAGACGAATATGACCAGGAAGAAGAGGCCGAGCAGGTATGGCGGAGTTGAGGATATCATCAGGGCTAATCCTGAAAAGAATTTTGCGAGTAACGTCTCAGATCTCCAACCAGAAAATGCTCCAATTATAATCCCTAATATGCTTCCCAGTATTACTGCAATCCCGACATAGAGCAGAGTCCACCCTACCCGACTTATGAGAAGATCAAGGACCTGTGCATGCATATGGTACGAATATCCTAAATCTAATCTGGAGAGATGTGAGCAGTATGTTAAAAATTGCTCATATAATGGTTTATCAAGACCATAATTTGCATGTAACTCAGCAATGACCGACTGGGTCAATATTACGTCTTCTCCAACCAGATTGATGACCGGATCTCCGGGCATGAGTCTTGGAATTAAAAAGACGATCAGAAGTACTACAATAAAAGAACAGAGATATCTGAGAAATTTCCTCCGTAAAAAGAGACTAAAAAAAGAGGCAATGTTCATAAAAAAGGGAATGCGTTTAGGCTACCGGTTTAGCACCGGAGAAGGTAAATTCATTCATAATTCCAAACATTGGATTTGAATACCATCCGGTTATTCCCTTGTTATACGGTGTGACATCATTTTTCCAGTATAATGCGATTCCTGGTAAGTTTTCTGCATAATACTGCTGGACTTCTTTTGCAGACTGTGCAATCTTGGTCTGATCGGTGGTACTTAATAAATCGTCACAGAGTTCCAGGAATTTTGGATCGCTGACTGTGTGAAGTTGACCTCCTCCAAACATCCTGCTCTCAAAGTATGCAGTAGCCCATCCTGCTTCCTTGATCATACCAAATGGAGTTGTCCGGGTCAGGGTGATATCATAGTTGAATTTATCTTTCTGATCAGTCCAGGTTTGCTGATCTACAACATGTATCTCAGCTCCAACCCCTATTTTTTCAAGATATTCTTTTACAAGATCGCCTTCCCGGGCAAACTGGTCTCTAATCAGGAAATCAAGTTTTATATCTTTTCCATCTTTCCCTTCTATGATTCCGTTTCCATCTGAATCCTTGTATCCGGCATCAGCGAGGATCTTTTTGGCATCGTTCACATTATACTGGAGTTCATCTGTTTCTACATAATCATTCATCGCTGGTGGGATGAACCCTGAATTCGGAGCCTTTCCGTGACCAAGGGTAGAGATACTTACCAGTTCTGGATAATTCAATGCCTTACTGACTGCAGTCCTGAATGTAAGATCAGACATCGGTTCCTTATTCAGGTTAAAGCCAAGGAATGTCAGGCCACTTGATGGTTTTTCAAGGATATCGAAGTTACCTGTTGATTTTAGCGAATCAATGCTTGCATATGGGAATGAGGTAGCATACTTCCAGTATGTGTCTACTGCACCACTTTGAAGAGCTTTTGATGCTGCATCTTCATTCTTGAACCACGAGACTTCAATAGAGTCATAGTATGGTTGTTTGCCTTTCCAGTATGGATTTTTCTTAAAGATCAATTTGGCTGAACTGAGATCTATGCTGTCAATATAGAATGGTCCTGATCCAACATACGATCCCTTTGGATCTGCATATTCCAGAGGTTTGTCGATAGATTCCCAGATATGCTTTGGCAGTATTTCACGAGTTGCAAAATCCTGTGCCAGATTTGTGTATGGTTTATTAAGAGTATAAATAACCTTATTTCCCTCTACTTTGGCATCTTTTACTAACTCTTTAAGCCATTTGGCTGTGACATCTGTTTCATATACTTCCATTGAGAAGATTACATCTTCGCCAGTGATCGGTTTTCCATCACTCCAGAAAATATTATCTGCGAGAGTAAATGTCCAGACTGTATTATCCGGTGAAGCCTCATACGAAGAAGCCAGAGCACCAATGACTTTTCCATTTTCATCAAACTGAGTTAAAGGGAGATTTGAGGCTTCGCTGATCTGTTCAAGATTATAGTCACTTAAGAGAGACAGGGATTTAATCTGATCAGTGGTACCGATTTTTAAAACCTTATCCTCAGCGAGGACTGATCCCATGGATCCAAGCATGAGGATGAGTAATATTCCTAAAATTATTGACCTAACATTTGTCATAGTTTTGAGTTCACAGGGATAAATTTTGTACGGTAAATATTTATTGATTGTTATTTGCATTCAATTGTAATACTTATTTTATTGAATTATTAAATGTATTAGTATTAATGTATCTTTTTTAAAAACTACGAATTGAATAAGAGTACATAAATCTAGAATAATTTGTATATATTAAAAAATGGGTTAATGTTAGATATTAGTTGTTCATATATTACAATACATTTAATACTGGAATTTTAATACATATACATTTTATTATTAAAACTTATTTTTTATAACAAAACTGATTAATTGAAATAATATGATCAATAAAAAAATAATGTATGGGAAAGGACAAACCAAAGAATAGGAAAACAAATTATTATCCGATACTAAGTATTCTCGCAATTCTTGCGATAGTCTTTTTGACTGTCACCCCTATTAGTGCTGCAGAAACACAATCAGGGGATACCAGAACAGTTGTAGATGCAATGGGCAATACCGTTGTCATACCTAAAACTGTTGATAAAATAGTTGCTTTATATGGTGCTTGCAGTGCTCCGTATGTTTTATCGGGCCTTGGTGCTGGAGATAAACTTATTGGTGGGTTATGTTTTAAAACACCGATGCAGGTTAAAGTTCAGCCTGAATATGATAACCTAGAAACATATAAGGTTCAGGAGTATGAGGGTAACATCGAAGAACTCCTTAAACTAAAACCTGACGTAGTATTTGGTTGGTATACTCTTAAAAATGAAAAAGAGATGCGGGATGCAGGTATACCTCTTGTTATGTTAAAGTCGACTAATTTAAGCGATGAAATGAAAAATATTCAGATCATCTCCGAGATTACTAATACTCAGGATACTGCAAAGCAGTTGATTGATTACTTTAATGATACCGTTAAGAAGGTAGGAGATAAGGTATCAACAATACCTGAAACTGATCGAAAGAAAGTTTTGGTCCTTTCAAAAGTTAATCCAATTAAAGCAATGGGTGCAGATGCCAGAGATGGGGATTTAATAAGAAAAGCAGGAGGATCATTTGTAACTGATAAAATGCCCGGGTTTACCGTTGACCTTAACATGGAAGAGATCCTTAAACTTGATCCTGATTACATTATCGTTTCACCAACAGGAAAGACCAATTATGATGATATTATGAATAATACTTCTGCATGGGATTCTGTTAGGGCAAAGAAAGAAGGGCATGTATATCAGGCACCAATAGGAGTATTTTATTGGGATAAATCTCAGATTGAACCGAATCTCTACCTTCTTTGGCTAACGAACCTGTTATATCCAGATATCATTAGTAATGAAACATTAAAGGATGAAGCAAAAGATTATTACAAGAAATTCTTTGCATATGATCTAACTGATGAAGATTATAATGCCATTATGACTCATAGCAGATGATGATATCTTTGAGAAGAGAATCAAAAATTCCCTTTTTATGAATTGTTAACTATTTGTTACTTTTGCTGCGATATGCAATGTTGTATATCCGGTATTTGCCTTTATCTTGATTACATCTTTTATAACAAAGCCCGTAGACTGAATTAATGTATTGTACTCATTCTCTGGTATCATCTGGTGATACATTCTTCTGGTGGCAGTTTCAAGAGCAGACAACAGATTTGTATCTGATAGAACCCAGTCATCATCAAATTTATGATTTGAGATAAATATACCTCCAATATTTATCTTCTGGTAAATTCGGTTTATAAATGAGGCAGGATCTTTCATTCCGTAGATAATGTGGGAAGCAAAAACTAGATCATACCCGCATCCTGGAAGATCAGTATTCATATCTCCTGAAACAACAGAGATACGATCTGCCATCATGTAATGGTTAATCATCGCCTGTGTGAACTGGATTATTGAAGGCCTGTCTAAAATTACTCCTGAAAGATTTGGATTTTGCTGACAGAATGAAATAGAATACATACCATGCCCTCCTCCAATGTCCAGAAGTCTCCGTGCATTTAAGAATTCTTTCTTTTGTGATAATACCCTTGATACATCCTGTAATTCTCCTCTCATACTACGCTGTGAGAGTACCCGAAGAAAATCCGGATTAATTTTGTCCTCTGATATATCGTGTTTAATTCCAACCGAGAAAAAATCGGCTTCATTTCCCCAAATTGCTTCTGATATGTACTTTATTGTATCTCCTTGATACAAGGGGCTATTTGATATGAGATAACGGGAAATGCCCTGGGATAACCAGACCGTCTTTTCTGATCTTTCCAAAATCTTACTCTCTACCAGAGCTTCAATCCATAGATGAGCGGGCTCTGGATGATATCCTAGTTTTTGAATCAGAAGATCTGATTCCATTGGTCCCTCGTCGGTTAGTACGTCGGCAATACCTGACTGAACAGCCCAGAGTAATACTCGATACTGCCTAAGCCCATCGACAATATCTTCAATCCGTTGATATGATTGATCGAAAGTCTGGTCCATAAGAGAGGGAAGATGATTGTCTTTTAAGATTGTATCAATTTTCATAATCTTTAAGTCTTTATTTAAACAGTTGTGATTTAGTTTTTGAACCTTTAACATTTAAATTGGTTGTGGGTGTTTTAATACATTGTTCGTTTTATGTTTGCAATCTATGTTTGATTTTTAAAATAAATCATTAATTGAGATGTAAAATTCGGGTGAACTTATTTAATTAAAAAATGATCTTTATTTAATAGTAATATCTAATATATTATATCAACATTCAGTTGATTTTATTAATTTTATGTGGTGAATACTTTTGAGAAATAAAATATTTCACATTTTAATCGTAATCCTTGTGGTAATCTCAGGATTCGGTACGACATTTGCCTTAGCAGACAATACCAAGACAGTCACTGATATGACCGGACGAGTAGTCACGGTTCCGTCTGAAATTAGTACCGTTCTTTGTAACTGGCTGCCGGCAATGATGGTCGTTTATATGGTTGCACCAGATAAACTGGGGGCATGGAATTCAATGCCCGGGGCTGGATATTTCCCTGATAAATATGCCAATCTCCCGGTAATCGGACGAGTCAGTGATGAAACATTACAATCAATGAAACCTGATGTGGTTATTATAGGTTCAGCGATTGGTATTGGTGGGGAAGTAAAACGTTCAACTATTGATGATGAGCAGAAGAAACTTGACCCAATACCGGTTGTCGCTATATCTGAAACTTCGAATATCCTGAATGAGAGTATGTTTGTCCAGCCTGTTCAGTATGTGGGCAAATTCCTTGGAGAAGAGAAACAGGCTGAGGATATGGTAGCATTTTATAAAAAAGTGGTATCGCAGGTAAAAGAAGGGGCAGCCAAAATCCCTGAAGATAAAAAGGTCAAAGTTTACTATGCAGAAGGTGCAAAGGGAGTTCAAACAGATCCAAAAGGGTCAAATCATGCAGCTCTTATTGATATCGCTGGCGGTATAAATGTTGCAGATTTCGCAATTCCAACAGGACAGGGGATGACTGAAGTCTCAATGGAGCAGATCATTTCATGGAACCCGGATGTCATTCTGGCTTCTGATCCACAGTTCTATGCCTCAGTAAAAAGCGACCCAACCTGGCAGGGAATAAATGCTGTGAAAAACGGAAGAGTATACTTCATCCCATCCACTGCGTACAGTTGGTTTGACCGCCCAACCGGAATGAATCAGATTATAGGTATTCCCTGGACTGCAAAAACGCTATATCCGGAATATTTCAAAGATATGGATCTTGAAAGTCTGGTCAAAGAGTATCACAAGATATTTTATCATATCTCACTCGATGATGATCAAATCAAGAAAATATTAAATCCCTAATCTTTTTTTGTGTTTGTATCGTAAAAGGGAATACGAATTATTGTATAATCAACATATTCTGGAATAATCCAGACTATTTACACCATTGTGTATAGTGCTTATGAATAGGATAGCAAGAATAGCCTTAGCTTCAGTTATTGTATTTAATATCTGAAGGAAAAAAATGTAATTGATATCCGGAATCCCAACTTCGGCACCTTTAATCCGATGACAATACCGGTGATAGGAAAGTCCATTGATAATTCCTGATATTGAATAGTTATTTCGTTCCTTTTTTATTTATAACCTGATTTAACCCGTCTTCAGAATGTATCTGTATTGTTTCCGGAAAAAGTTATCATTATTGAAGAGTCGCCTTATAATCGGTTTAAATTTATTTGACTCTTAATAATACATTATTTTTAATTGATATATTTATTTAAGTAATTATTTCTATATGATTTATGTATACCCTATAATTTTATATTAAAATTCTATCAAGCGTGAGGAGACTGGACATAAAGAGGAAATATGATATCACAAATTGCAGTAATGCATACCTATGACGGAATAACAACTACACTTACAGATCCTGGTGTTATTACAATCTATTCCAAGGAGTCATCATATTGGATACCAGTCAGGGTTATGCCTTTTTATCTTGACCAAAATAAGGGTATGATTCAGATTCGTGAGGAAGCAAGAAGACTCGTATCATTCCTTGGAGATTGTAAAATTTTTGTTGCAAAGGCTATAAAAGGTATCGTATTTTATGAACTGGAAAAGGCCCATTTTGATGTATGGGAGATTTCAGGAAGGCCTCATGAATTTCTAGATCAGGTCTTGGATGAGGAAGAGAAGGATATATTGCAACAATCAAAGAAAACAGATATTCCATCTCCTGTTGAGATCTCCCCAGGACAGTATTATCTGTCTCTTATAGAGATGCATACAATAAGACCTGATGTAAGTAGTAAGCAGATACTTCTAAAGTTTATACAAACCGGTGCATATCAAAAACTTGAGGTGGTGTGTTCTCATGTTCCACCGTGGATCACTCATGAGTTGAAATCCGGATGTTTTTCCATGCAGGCCGAAAATTTCGGACCAGAAGAGGTACGATTGGTACTAACGAAGGATATGTAATATCCGCCTTAATCTATATCCTTTTATTTTCTCTGACTTTTTATCACTTACAATTAAAATTAATACTTAAAAATATTAATTTTAAGTAAATATTATACATTATATCACCAAATTATAAAAAAGAAATATTATGAAATTAATTACCGTAGCGGGGCCTCCGTCTTCGGGAAAAACCTCTGTAATTATCAAAACAATAATTGCCCTTGGTTTACCGGAAAAGAGTGTAGGTGTTGTAAAATTTGACTCACTTACCTCTTTTGATCACCAGCGTTATAATGAAAATAAAATCCCGAATCAAACAACATTTTCTGGAAAAATATGCCCTGATCATCATTTTGTTAGTAACATCGAAGGGGCAGTTGAATGGGGAATGAAGAAAAATTTCTCGATTCTCGTATCAGAAAGTGCAGGTCTATGTAACAGATGCTCCCCGCATGTGTATGGTATTCTCTCGATTTGTGTCATAGATAACCTCTCCGGTGTTAATACTCCGAGAAAAATAGGTCCGATGCTGAAGTATGCTGACATTGTTGTAGTCACCAAAGGAGATATTGTTTCCCAGGCAGAACGCGAGGTCTTTGCCTTTAATATTCGAGAGGTCAATGCGAAAGCAACTGTATTATTTGTAAACGGGATAACCGGGCAGGGGGCGTTTATTCTTTCTCGATATTGGCAGGATGCACTTGATATCAAAACGCTTCGTGAACGAAAGATCAGGTTTACCATGCCTGCTGCAATTTGTTCATATTGTACCGGTGAGATCCATATCGGAGAGAGATACCAGATGGGAATGGTTAAACGGATGGTGTTTGACGACGCATGAGTGATTCTGATTTTGAAACTGAGATCTCAACGGTACCTATTGGTGATATTCTTCGCCGGTATCCTCTGGCAGTAGATTATCTGGCAAATATACGGCTTGACAGGGTTGATGAAACAAAAACATTTCCTGAAATATTACAAACTGTTGATGAAGATATCCTGGCAGAATTCGGGCTTGATCGTGGAGAAGTTATATCCCATTTTCGTGCGTTTCTTGAGGCATTTTCCAGAAAAAGTGATACAATTGAAACGATCTCTTCAATAACAATTCTTGGTGGAAATAATAAACTGGGAATGCCTGAAACAGTGGAACTGACGATAACAGCCGGGGAGGTTGTAAGTATTGTAGGTCCTACCGGGGCGGGTAAAAGCCGGCTGCTTGAGGATATTGAATGTCTTGCTCAAAGGGATACTCCAACGACAAGGCAGATACTTATCAATGGAGCGGTTCCTGATTTTACGAAGAGATTTTCCACAGGAGGAAAACTGGTAGCCCAGCTCTCGCAGAACATGAATTTTGTCATGGATTTAACTGTTCAGGAATTTCTCGAGATGCATGCTAAGAGCCGGATGATATCAGGATCCTCTGAGATCGTGGAAAAATGTTTTGCAGTAGCCAATTCCCTTGCAGGTGAGAAATTCACATTAGACACGAAAGTTACACAGTTATCAGGTGGTCAGTCACGATCGCTGATGATCGCCGACACCGCTCTATTAAGTTCATCCCCGATTATCCTCATTGATGAACTTGAAAATGCGGGAATTGACAGGCGGGAAGCAATCAAACTCCTCGTGGGCAATGAAAAGATAGTCCTCATGTCGACACACGATCCTCTTCTGGCCCTTCGTGCTGATAAACGAATTGTCATCAAAAATGGCGGTATTGCAAAAGTTATTGAAACAGCACCTGATGAGGAACTGACACTCCTGAAGATTGAAGCAATTGATTCCATCCTTCTTGATATCCGCAATCAGCTTCGTGGAGGAGGAGTTATTGCAAATGAGAGCATTCCCGAATTTATGGAGAATTAAATTATGATGAAATTATATGATGAATTAGTTGAAGGAATTCCAGATGATATTGTAGTAGATGATGTCATAGTTGGTGGAGGAGCGACATATGTTGAGGCAGATGGCGGTGTGGGCCTCTCAACATTCAGGGATTATTACAGTCAACGTGCTCCAACATTGACTGGAAATCTTATCGGAATGCCACTAAAAAAAGTTGCTGAATGCGTAAAATCCTGGAATTTCAGGGAAGCAGCAGTTGGTCATGCAGCACTTAACGCCTACTATAACAACCCAACTACTGCTAAAAAGGCAGGAATTGATATTGCAGCATCGAAGAATGTCAATGATCAAATCAAAGGGCGACTTAAAGATCCATTTATCAAATATCAGAATCTTGTAAAAGACAAGAAAGTCTGCGTTGTTGGGTATTCCCGGCTGCTTAATGAATTATTTGCTCCTGTTTGTGAGATGAGTGTTATTGAATGGGATGCACCATTGAGAAGTTATTCTGATACTGGGTATCCGCTTTCAGCATGTGAATACCTGCTGCCAGAGTGCGATTATGCATTTTTGACCGCATGTGCAATATCAGAAAAGAATATGCCCAGGCTTCTTGAGTTATCCAAGAATGCCACCGGAGTAATTATTACTGGTATGACTTCGACCCTGTCTTCAGTATTCTTTGATTATGGTGTGACTGATATTTCAGGCCATGTTGTTATCGACCCTGAAAGAGTCAAGCAGATTCATAAAGGATCTGAAAATGGATACTGTCTCTGTCAGGCTCCGGAAGCAATTACCAGGGTAGAATATCTTAAACCCGGAATGTAGGGAGATTGGTTCAGGCCTGGGATCTCCCATATCAGATGAAATAGTGTCTGAAATCATGTTTCGATAGGACCATGGCTGGTATCGGCCCGAATGGTCTTTTTTTAGATGATACACATTAAATCTGAAAAAAGGCTCATCATCAGACTTTCAGGATCTCCTCTCAAGTGCAAGATTTGCTGATATTTCAATTGATCCAAAGGATATCCCAAGAAATCCTCCTTCTTCAGAGGATTTATTAAATCGATTTAAATCTGGATGTAAATTCCATTCTGTTTAAAAGATCTACCTGAAGATGTAAGAGAATAGATCAAACAGGATATCATGGATGAGATCATATATCGAAAAGAGAGAAAAACTGAAAAAGACACCAATATTTCATTATTTACAGTTACAGTTTAACCAAAAAATATCATGGGATAAGAAAAATGGATGAAGTAACACAAAAAAATAGTCAGTTATGGGCAGATTTCTGGCTTGAGTCAACTAAGCACAATAAAAATCGTGGTTCTTTTCAATCAACCTTCTGGGATGCCATGTCTTCCAGGTTTGCAAAGAACAGATCGCCTGAGAAAGAAGAAGACCGGGTAAAAACAGTCTTCGATCTGATAAGAACAACCGGCCTGGAATTAAACGGAGCAGAGGTTCTTGATATTGGAGCCGGAACTGGTTCGTTCTCGATTCCACTCGCAAAACTAGGAGCCAGAGTAACTGCCATAGATTTTTCAGAAGGTATGCTCAAAAATTTGAAGATGAGGGCAGATAAAGAGAACGTTCCTGTTCGCATCATGAAAAAATCCTGGGATGAGATTGATCTTGATAAGGAGGGTTTTCGCAACAGTTTTGACCTGGTTATTGGTTCAATGACTCCAGCTGTCAGTGATCCCCTGACATTTGATCTCATGATGAATGCATCAAGAAGGGTATGTTATTACAGCGGATGGGTAAACCGAAAATGGGATAAGGCCTATTATGATCTTCATAAAATGCTTTTCAATTCAGAGTATCTTGAAGGAGTCCATGGAATTTATCTTCCCTTTATGTACCTGTATCTCCAGGGATATCATCCGGAAATTGTGATTTCTCAGGACAGCTGGAAAAATGAGACAACAATAGATGAGATGACAGACGTTATTGCATCGCATTTTTTAGGTTCTCAAATTGATGATCCGCAGGTCAAAACTACTATTCGGAAATATCTTGTTCAACATGGAACTGATGGCAAGTACTATGAGGAGTCTGTAACAACATATGCCATGATGGTTTGGGATAAACAGAAGAAGATAGATTCAGCAGAGTGTAAAATATAATCTATAACATTGAGTGAATTTGAATATGGACCAAGATCAAACTGAAATTATCCAATATTGGACCGAATGCTGGACATCATCTCTGCTGACTCTGGATTCAATTTCAGACGACATTCAGGCTGATATCTGGAATAAACGATCACATAATTTTGGAAAAGATGGTGATGAAGACAGGCAGAAGAAAAAGAATAAAGAGTTTTTTGATATTTTAGAAGAAGCCGGTTTCACGCCAAAAGGGGCCACAGTACTTGATATCGGATGCGGGCCGGGATCTCTTTCGCTTCCGTTAGCTCAGGCTGGTGCTCATGTTACTGCACTGGATATCTCGCATGGAATGCTTGAGCGACTCAGTGAGACTGCTGAACAAAAGGGCCTGTCTATTAAAACCATAGAGACATCATGGTGGACGGTTGATATTGACAAACTGGGTTTGCGCAATTCTTTTGATCTGGTAATTGCATCAAAAACACCCAGTATCAGAGATGTTGAATCATTTAACCGCATGGTTGCCTGTTCTCGTGATTATTGTTATTTTAGTGGGTTTATCCGCAAAGATCCGCCAAAAATCCCAGCAGAAGTGTATGTTCAGATCCTGAAAGAAGTGCCTGAAATGAACTCCTTTGCTTCTGCATTTATCTACCCGTTTATGTACCTTTATTCACTTGGTATTCATCCAATTGTAAGGTTTGCTCATAGAAACATGAAATATGAGGAACCCTGGTCAGAGGCAGCAGAAAAGACTATTGACTCCCTGAAGACGAGAAGGGATTTGTCAGAAGATATGAAACACCAGATACAAGAATATTATAAAAAGATGTCTAAAAATGGAATGTCAAATTCTGATTATGAGATGTTTAGTGGTTCTATGGTCTGGCAGATTCAAAAATAATCTGGATTATTTTTTCAGATGATTTCAGTTAGCAAATGTTGTGTCTTTTTTATCTTTCAATACTATGAAAGATTATTGCAACTTTATTATCAACTACATATTGTCCTGCTCTGAATTTCAACTCGGCATATTGATACTTATTGAAGTTTATATTTATCTTTAGAGTTTGTACAGTGAAACAGGTCTTCAAATATTATGATGATTTATTAACTGTTCCTTTACATTGAGGTGATTTGCATTCCACGTACATTTGATCATTCAAAACTTATGCCAATGTCACAGGCAGTAACAATGATGCTCGAGACATTTCCAAAGCTTGGTTCACAGGAGACGATTAAAGCAATAGATATTCCCGGCAGAATTCTAGCGTCACCAGTTTATTCAAACAGAACGAACCCCCCTCATCTTTTATCAGGACCTGACGGGATAGCAGTCGTGAGCTCACAAACAACCGGAGCCACAAAGGAAACACCAGTAGAAGTGAATGCTCCAAGAGTAAATACCGGATTGCCTCTCCCTGATGGCTTTGATGCTGTCGTTCCAATGGAAGAGGTTATACACATTTCAAAAGGCCGATATCGAATCCATATTCAGGTAACACCATATCAAAATACAATCCCGGCAGGTTCAGATGTTGAAAAAGGAGATCTGGTCATGGAGGCTGGACATCTTTTCATCCCTTATGATATTGGTGCCCTCCTTACCTACGGAATCAGGGAAGTCAGTGTAAAAAGCTGGAAAATCGGGATTATTGCCACCGGAGATGAGATTGTCCCACCTGATAAAAACCCGTTGTTTGGTCAGATTGTGGATAGTAATTCCTATGTTATTGCTGCTTATCTCAAACAATTTGGAATCACGCCGGTAATTGCTCCGGTCATTCCCGATGATTTGGATGCAATATCAGAAGAACTATTACGTTTAAGTGAAACCTGTGATATGGTTCTGCTTTTTGGTGGTTCATCTGCAGGTTCAAAGGATTTCACTGCTGATGCCTTAAACAATTCAGGAATTCTTCTGTTTCATGGAGTATCGATGGCACCGGGAAAACCGGTATCATTAGCGAATGTTAACGGAAATCCGGTATTTGGGATGCCTGGCCCTTCGATTGGGGCTTTGATCATTTTATACAAACTTGTATATCCCTTGCTTAGACAGTGGGGTGCACCAATTCCGGAAGGTACGTTTGTCAATGGTGAATTAACTGCTCCTGTATCATCATATGGAGGATTTGATATGTTTCTCTTAGTCTCAGCCCATCAGCATGAAGGAAAGATGTTGATAACTCCGGTTGAACGGAGATTTGGCCAGATGATGGGAGTCAGGGCTAATGCAATTATTCATATTCCGAGTGGTACTCCAACCATTGAATCCGGAACCAATGTTCAGGTTCTTATGATTAGATCGGAATCATCGTGATGAATATTTAGCATTGGATATTATAATGTCATGATTGTCAATGTAAGATCTAATTGGATCTGTTCCGGATAATAAAAAACAGAAAGTACTATACATATAGGCTACATCCCTTGCTGTATTCAACTCCAGTGGATGGGTTGTTCCGGCAGGTGGACTGGATGCCTTTGATGGATCAAATATCAAAGGCGGGTTTAGCGGGGTTAGTGTCCGGTATGAGGGAAATATTGAAGAGATCCAGAAATAGAATCCTGATATAATCGTTGTGAAAGATGCAAGTGATATTCCATACCGTAAAGAAAATTTACAGTTCAGCAATATAATACAGTAAAGAATAATAAGATTTAAGTCTGTCCTGCTGGGCTGGCGACCTGAACATCAGATACAGAATTACCTCTATTATCTGAATGGGCTGCAACAAAGTTACATCCTGATAACGTCTCTGAATCAGATCTTATTCAAGATACACAGGATTTATAAATTAAGTTCTTTGGTTATAAATTATCTGAAGAACAACCTAAAGGTATTATTAACAGAACACCGTAATTTGGACTTTTTCCGTCCCCTTTTTTAACAGTATCTTTCTAATTCTTGTGTTAATTTTTTTGAGGTGTAGAGAATCTTCAATAATCCGGAATATTACCTCCTTTACCCATTATTATACCACTGAGGTTTCAGACATTCAGTACGATAGAGGATAGTAAACCTACAGATAAAACCGTTTGTGCAAATTCTCATCTTTGCTTATTCATTTCTGGGGATAGTTGCTCACCCTGATGAATAATGGTATTATACCAGAAAAAAAAGGATTAATATCCGAAATCTTTAGCATTCTCCGGAAGTTCATGGTTCATAATCCTGGTGAGCTGATCATCACTAAGATCGTAGTTGAAGAATTTTGAATAAAACTCTTTTACTTCCTTACTCATATCCAGATCCTTGAAGAGTTCGGGATGGAAAATCTGAGCCATCCATTCAAGTTGCAATATTCCCTGCTGACCTGCATCCCAGAAGAAAGCACCCATTGGACAGATATATACCTGCTTATTCTTCACAGCGTTGATATTCTGAAACTCAGGTTTTGACATAAATTCTTCTTTTACAGCCTGGGCATTAGGAGTGTTCGATGTTGAACTGGCGCTTGGGTCAGGCAGATCTGGTGCATGATCAATAATAATAATATCCGGATTCCAGGCAACGAGTTGTTCAGGATTTATTGTTGCAGTTGCATTCACAATATCCTTAGCTACGTAATCTCCTCCTGCTTTGGTGACTGTATCACCCATCACTGAGTTTATTGATCTTGTCCGAAGTGGTATACCACTGGTAACATAGACCTTTGGTTTGTCTTTATCTGCTATTGATGATGTTTTTGAGAGAACATTCTTTAATTTTTCATCAAAGTATGTACAATACTCTTCGGCTCGCTCCGTAGCTTCAGATCCTAATACTTTTCCATACAGCCTGAGTGAATCCTTTAAAGATTCCAGTTTTGTAGTATTTCCTGTAGAGCAAACCACCGGGATACCCAGACTCTCCATCTTCTGGGTATTTTTATCATTTCCAAAGTAGAAAACTACATCCGGATTTTCTTTTAAAATATCTTCGACATTTGGATTAGATGGATTACTGAATGAAGGTAAGGAATCAAGGTGTTTATATATGACATGAGCCCACGAAGCATGCGTTTTGTGATAATCTGCACACATGCCTATTTTGTCTTCTGCATCTAAGATGACAATTTTTTCATAAGCAGGTCCATATAATGCCAGAATATTGTCTATCGATGCTGGCAGCGTTACGGTTCGGCCTGCCATATCGGTGACTGTATGAGTACTCTGATTAGTGGTTTGATCTGCGAATGAGACCGGAATTACTGAAATGACTCCTGTAATAAGGCATATCACAAACAAGATTTTCCAAAGCTGAGGTAATTTGATTGTTTTCATAGTTCTCACAATTTAGATTTTTCCCACCAGATCAAGGACCATACCGGTTTATCATCAGGAGCTTGTAATAATCCATTTTCACATTTGACCAGATTTTTTTCAATAACTGGTTGTACAACTTTCATCTGCTCTGGATTGAGGTGATACAGTAACTGATAACTGCTAAGTGCCTGTGAAATAGTATGGTACGTAACCCTGCTAGAACACATTAAATGCTTGACATTAGGCTGAATTCCCATTTGGGCTAGAATGTTGAAGACATAGAGGTAATCAGGACTATTATGGTATTCTAAACCAAGAGCAGCCATGATTTCCTTATTGATCCTTCGTTCTCCCCCTCCCCAAGCTGTTACATATGCAGACTGGATTGCTGCCTGATTGACCTTTTTCAGAGTTTCTGAAAGGTTCATCGTCCGGGATATTGCTCTGGACATAATAACAGCATCATGAGGCTCGATATCTACTCCAATACGAGCATCATCCCAGGATACATATTTTGTATCAAGGTTGGAGATCGATTGTTTCTCAGCATCAGATCTGATTATCTCAAGCATTTTAGGAGAAAAATCAATACCTGTTACAGATTTTACAGTCTTTGCAATCGGAATGGCAATAGCACCTGTTCCGCATCCAATATCAAGAACTGACCATTCAGGTTCAAGATGTATGCTCTCTAATACTTTTAATGGATAGTCATCGATTGTCATCCATTCTTTAAAAAGGGGAGCAATACAATCATATCGCTCAATTTCTGAATGCTCACTTGGTTTGGATGGATTTGCATGAGCCTGGGTTTCTTTCCACATTTCCTCCCAATCGATATCGTTAATTTTCACCGCTCACAAACTCCTTTTCTGGGGTAAAATATTTTTGAACTATTTATTCATTAATGTATGTAATTTAAGTGAACATTAATTAAAGTCAATATCAAAAGACTACAAAAGAGATCAGATACTATTGTAGAACAAAAAAGTAAAAAATAAATAGGGGAAATTACGCGGTTAATCCTGAATATGTGATAATAGTATTGACTTCAGTGTCAGTAATATCATAGTTCAGGTACTTCGTGTAGTATTCCTTTATCAAAGAGTTCAGATCAATATCTGTAAATTTCTCTGGATATATTACCTTTGCCAGCCATGGGATACCAATGATACGGTTTGCACCCGGTGGGCGGTCAATCCATCCAAATGGCTGGTTCGGTATAAGGTAGACCTGCTTATCCTTTACTGCCTTAATATCCTTCCAGTTTGGATCAGTCATGACAGATTTGTAGAATTTCTTGTCTCCGGCAACAATCACATCAGGATTCCATGATACAACC
Source organism: Methanospirillum lacunae (assembly GCF_003173355.1). Lineage (NCBI taxonomy): Archaea > Methanobacteriati > Methanobacteriota > Methanomicrobia > Methanomicrobiales > Methanospirillaceae > Methanospirillum > Methanospirillum lacunae. The sequence goes on from NZ_QGMY01000008.1 coordinate 117,241, forward strand.
TGTTCCATTGAAACAGGGGACATTCCCCCGCTGCTACCCTGACTAACCTCGGCTACATTATTACCTCCACAGACTGCAATCAACTGTCCGTGTGGTGAACTTGCCGGATCGGTCTTTAATCCGTCAGGACCTTCTGCATAATACACCTTCTTCTTCTGATCATCTGGAATAGAGGCAACTGTAGTAGTGACCTTCTTATAGAGATTATCATAGAATGAATTAAGTGAGTTAGCACGGTCTTCAGCACCCAGGAGTGTTCCCAGGAATTTTATTTCAGGACCATAATTTGTGGCATTGGTTGAGTCAGCGCATGCAACAACAGGAATTGGGTTCAGCCTTGTTTGAACATCTTCAATATCAGCCTGGTTCCCTCCCATTGCAGGATCAAATCCATAGAGAACAATATCAGGTTTCATTGACTGGAATGTCTCATAGTTGAGTTTACTCCCCATCTGCTGACCGCCAACATTGGGCAGTGATTTATACTTTTCTGGAACATATGAGGAATTCTTTAGATCAAAATTAATCCCAATGAGATCATCAGGCTTAATCATGTAGACTGCTTCAGAAGTTGGAGGTGCTGTTCCAAGAATTGAATGAATTTCTGTTGGAATCGTTACAGATCTTCCAACCATGTCCGTAATTGTGCGAGTGTTTTCAGCAAAAACAGGGCTGACACATATTATAGCACAACATGCAAGGAGAACCAGAATTAGTCCTCTATACCATTGCTTGTTCATCTTTCAACCGTCCTCAACACGCATCTATATCAATCCTCAAGGGTTGCATATGAAATGGTGTAAATAACTTATATGTCAAGTCATATTAAGAGATCTTGTAAATAAATATAAATTAAGTATAATATTATTGCCAAACAAAACATCTATTATTTAATAAATGCTCTATATATCTGTTAACTATGTGTGTAGGTAATGCTTGTGGCGGCATGAGCGTCACTACGATTTATCCGGTTGCTCATAGCGATCCGGGTTTTATGATGATGGGTATCGGTCTTGGGGTAGCATTGCTCCTGATCATGGCGCTGATTAAACACTCTCAACTCCTCACTGGCAGGACAATCCCATGTTTCGTACAGTTGTTCTGATAACAATCCTTTTTTCCTGTATTATTGGATTAGTGGCAGCAGCAGATAATTCAGCAGCAGGGAGTTCATCTCCTATAACACTTACAATAATGACTCCCTATGACCAGGATCTCAATTCAGGGTTAAAAGAGATTGCAAAAGAATATGGGAAAGATCACAATACGATCATCAATATTATCAGTGTACAGGGCAGAAAGAAGATTGTAGATGAACTTTCCAGCGGAAACACATCTGCAGATCTCGTTGTTATAGAGAAAGAATACCAACCCTTCAACCTGAAAGGACTGTCCAGTCTTGAGAAAAAAGGACTTATTGATAAAAGCGAGAAACTGTATAACGCTGAAGCAGACCTTGTTGTTTCACAAAAAAGTCCTATCCAGTCGACACAGGATTTAAATGGAACCAGGTATGCTGCAGTAGATCTTGTGAATTATCATATGCCTGGTGGTTGTCTCGCAACCTCGTTGCTCTCTGTACTACCGGTACAACCTGAAGTGGTAAACCAGTCTGGAATTGATAAAATCTACGAGGCTGTTGAAAATACCTCCGCTGATTCAACTATTTTGTGGGCATCAGATTATAACGTGCAGAAGAAAAATCAGGGAGAATTGAAGGCAATACCATTACCAGAATATAGTATGGACAATTACATTGCTACCCTGACAAATTCTGCTAATAAGGATGAAGCTGCAGCATTCATGGATTTTGTCTTATCTCACAAGGATAAGCTACAAAATTAAGCGATTATATATCTTCTTTTTTGAATCATCCAAATGAAGAACTCCTCCGTTTCTTATCTGATCCCTCCATGAGGTCCATTGATCATCGACCTTTTGAATATATCTCATGGCAAGCCGTTCTTCTTCATCAGGAATAATAATTCCTGCAATCCCACCATTTTTAAAAAAGAGTCTTCGTGAACCCATCAGGGCAAGGACGGGATCATGAGTTGCAACAAATGTAATTTTCCCTTCTTTAACAAGCAACTCCAATGCGTTTTTCCTGTTTACTCCTGCATTCTCTATCTCATCAATAAGAACAACAGGGGATGGGCATAGAAGAGCTGTGTCAGCAATCATTAGAGCCCTGGATTGTCCTCCGCTTAATTGAGTAAGAGATACATCTGGTGAAAACTGTTCTCCGGATAAATTATTAGCCGTCTTCAGAATAAGATCAATGATATTTTCTGGATCAGGAATAAGGCGGGATTCAGCATGTAGGGCAATAAATTCTCTCACTGTTAAATCCACAACAAAGTTCATCTGTTGTGATAATTGTGCAATTAACCCAATCGCACTGGTTCGCAATGAAGATGATGGTATTTCACCATTTATTAAAATTTTTCTGCCTGAAGGAGTATCACCCTGAGCAAGAGATTCAATATCTCCGAGCATCCTGCTCTTACCAGAGCCAGTTGGCCCAACCAGACAGATAATATCACCGGATTGGCAACAAATGGAGTATGGTTCAATATCGCCTGATTTGTTGGTTCCTCCAATTATCGTCATATTTTTGACTTCAGGGAATAGTCTTACATTATTATAATCTTCAGAAAGACCTTCCTGAATTTGCAAATGGGTATTCTCAATGCTCAAAATTCCATCCTCTTTACGTTTCCCATTTGATAGTCTCTTCCGATTCTGATTTCACCAAGGCAATAAGAACAGAGAGCAGCTGGCATCGCAAATCTGAGTGAACAATCATTTACAGTTATGGTATCCGGAGTATTCTTCATTTCATCTGCCAATGGAAGGACTCCCTGACCAGTCAGGCCGTTGATTTTTATAACTTTTGCAGATGGATTTGCTCTGCCGACTCTAAATGCGAAAACTTCCCGTTCAGCCTGAGAGACAATATCCCCTTTGGTTATAACAATCATATCAGAAAGTCTCAGCATAGGTCCAATTTTTTTCGGTGTATTAATCCCGCTGAGCGTATCAATAACGCATATGCCAAGGATGCCTCTAATGTGGGGAGAACACCTGTTACAGAGTCCCGCACTCTCAGTAATCAGAAGATCCAGATTCTCTTTCAGTCCCCAGGATACACATTCCTCAATATTTGAAACAAAATAGTGATCAGGACAGAGGTTTCCGGCAAGGCCTATATGTATTGGAACACCTGCTGCCTGGTATGTATCTTCATCTCCTGATGAGATACAGTCAAACTTTATTACACCAACTGAAATTCCTGCTTTTTTAAGTTCACGGATTGTATGAAGAATTACCGATGTTTTACCTGAAGAAGGAGGACCTGCAACAGTTACAAGTTTCATGATGTTTTTCCATAAAACAACCGGGTAAATTCAGAAGATATTTGATCGATTTCTGCACCGATGTCATGAGTATTTATGTAATCCCATCCAATCCAGTTGAATTTGGCGTCTGGATCCACACATGGTGGAACTCCTGTCATACTCGGAAATGCTGCATTACTAAATATAGATCCGGTTTTTTCTCCAGCTAAAAACGATATAAGGGGATCGAGTTCTGGTTGATGTTCTCTTTTTACAATCATCGTTACCGGACTGACAATTGGACCTTCTTCTGGCCAGATAATTGAAACTTCTGAAGATTTCTCAGCCAATTTCGCAAAGAAAAGAGGAAGTATGGAAATGGGGGGGGCAGGGTGTCGTTTAAATTTCGCCGCCTTAACCATTTCTGATGGATGTGAACCTTTTTGAACAGTCTTTGCAAATTGTCTTACTCCTTCAATGCCATATTCGGAGTATATTGTGAGAAGAACAGTCTCACAAAAAAAACCATCCTGGCCCCTGATTGTGAGAGAATTTTCATATTCTGGTTTTAAAAGATCACTCCATCGCTCTGGTACTTCAAGATCACCAAGCCGGGTGTGGTCAACCATAAGAACCTCAATGTTTGCACCAATAACTGAGTATTGATGTTCAGGATCCTGAAGATCAAGGTTTTTATATGGAGATCTCCCGTGTTCAATGGGATCCATAAATAAGTTTCTTTTCCTGAACTTATCAAAAAAATTTCTGTAATAATATCCATTCAGTCCTGGAGAAATTACAATATCAGGCATTTGGTTTATGTCTGTAAAATTTTTGACATAATCATAGTATGATAACTGATTATTTGCATTAGATTCAAGAAGATATGTAAACGGGGGATTATTATCATATGCTTTGGATAAGAGGTCTGCAAATGCCATATCAAAGGGCACTTTGACCGGACAGGGGAGAAGAGCAAGAAAATTAATATCGTGTTGATCATAACCCCGTTCAACAAGAGTGGATGGTGTTATCGTCGATGGATCTGGTAGTTGTTCTTCAAGCAATTTGATAAATCCGGTTTTATCAATGTGATGCTGTTTTAAAAAAGCTCCCAGATGAATTCCATATTCTGGTGATTCTTCATCAATCTCTATATTATAATGTCTGAATACTTTTCTGGTTTCCGGAAACCTCGTTAAAACCTCACATACTGGTATGTTTGGAGTAATCCGAGTTTTTTCAGAGGAGGAAGGATGGTTTTTCATGATCTGAACCTGGTATGTACGATACTATGTACTGAGTGCCCGATGAATTCTTTGTTTTAGACGAGTTTAATCCTAGTGTGACTTCATGTTGGGTTTTAAGAGTTTGTTGATATTAATATCCAATAATTCTTCCATTACACGATAACTGACATATTACATAGGGATTAATAATTTTTAATCTTTTATTTCCATATTTAATCATGTAGTTCTTGTTTTTATGATCTGATCAATAGTAGGATGTCCAGAGTTATCATGGCCCAATTGGTATCAAATGTTGATTATAGAACAACCTGTAACATCCAGCTTCTTTTGTAAAAAAGAAAAAAATTTTTTCAAATGAAATTTTACTAGATGTTGTGTAAAAATCGAAAAATAGGTTTTAAAATGCAACAAAGTTTCAAAAAATTAATAGGATTGTAATCCAGATCCTGTCATAATGTCCTTTACATCACTATCTGTCAGGTCATAGTGATAGAATTTTGAGTAAAACTCTTTGGTGAGGGATGTAATGTCAAGATCTTTAAATTCATCGGGATATAGAACTTTTGCCACCCATGGGATTCCGATCACTGTGTTGACACATGGTGGGCGATCAAACCAGCCTAGTGGATCACTTGGAGCAAGATATACCTGTTTATCCTGAACCGCTTTTATCTTCTGCCAGTTTGGATCAGAGTAGATATCGCTGTAGAACTTAGGTTCTCTTACAATAATTACATCCGGGTTCCATGAGATAATGTCCTCAATATTTACCGGGGTTTCTCCCATTCCACCTTTTACTGCTACCTTTGAGGCAACATTAATACCACCACAGAGGTTGATGAGTTGGACATGTGAATTGTCTGGTTCGGTCTTTAGTCCATCAACACCCTCAGCATAATAGACTTTCTTTCTCTTATCCTGTGGGATTGTTTGTGCTTTGTCTTTGACTTTATTATAAACTGTCGTATAGAAGGTATTAAGTTCATCTGCCTTTGTTTTGGCATCCCCTCCAAGTGTCTCTCCCATGAATTTTACTGACGGAGTATAATTGTTGACATCAGTGCTATCTGCAACTTCAATCAGCGGGTATGGATTCAGATTTTTCTGACGTTCATCAATAGTTTCCTGATAATTACCGGTTCTGGTAAATCCTTCAAAAATGGCATCTGGATTCATTGACATGAAGGTCTCATAATTTGCAGTCAAACCACCATACCAGCCACCGACCACCGGGAGATTTTTGTACTCATCCTTCATGTATTTGTTTTTTCCAGCACTTGTTTGCCATCCCATTAATTTTTCCGGAGCAAGCATATACACCAGATTGCTTGTCGGGGGATATGTTGTCAGGACATGATTGAGAGTTGTGGGAATTGTCAGAGTTCTTCCATCCATATCTGTGATTGTTTTAGTACTGCCAGATCCAGTATCTGCTACGCAACAACCAGGTATACAGACTAATGCTATGACAGCCATCAGAATTATCAGACCAGATAAATTCATCAGACGGGATGATCTCCTGGTACCAGAATTAATTGTTCTCATAGAAATCCTCTTATTCAGCATTTGTTCAGAAGAACAAATATTAGAGTAATAAACTGAACATTAAGTATTTTTTAACTACAATATTTAATTATGATTTATTTGATCGATTAAATTATTGCTTATTATTGATAGAATCAGTTCACAATTGAGAATGTCAGGAATGGGTGGAAGACTTTTGATCTATCTGTCTCATTCTATCAATCATTGAAAAGAGGAAACAGGAACATAAAGAGTCCCGAGTGTCATGGTGGGACAATATTATAACACTTCCTATGTGATTTGGGTTAGATAATTTCGGTATCTGATGTTATCTATTTATTTTTTGTTATTTGGAATTCATATAAATTTTGGAATTTTAGTGGCATATTATTGTAGTTCAAATTATCATAATAAATGTAGCATTCGATATATTTCATGCGGGTAATCTCATAAATATATCACATATCTGCTGGTTTTAAAAAAATAGGGACAAAAAGGAATTATTCCACAAAGGATTACTCTATTGTTTTGTAGGAGGAACAAAGGGCATCCGAGTTTGATTGATTTCATCAATTTGATGAAAACATTGGTTCTATATTCTAACCGATTCCCTTTTTGAGTGGATTAACCCTTAAAATGTATGTCATATTATCGTATAAATAAAATTCTATTTATTCTTCTAATAAATAAAATATTATCACTATGATATTTAGAAATCTTAAAATAAATGGCAATCTTTAATGGTTAAATCTACCTTTTTTCTTCTTTAAAGCAATCGTTGGATTTGTATGTGTAATTAACTAATAGTACGATTATTGAATCCTTGTACTTATCAATTCAAAAAACAATTATGTTTATAATGTCATCTCAATAAAATATGAAAAACCATGTTTCTCCATCTTTCAATATATTATCAATACCAAACAATTAATTTTCGATATTCTTAGTTAAATTTAAAAAAATTAATATACTCTTCATACTTACGAATAGGTGTTGATGCTGAGAGTATCAGCTTGATTGTAGGAGATAGTACATGAAGTTCGTATTTGTAGCAATTGTTGCAGTGGTTGCCCTTGTGGCAGTTACCGGTTTTGCAGCAGCAGACCGTTTGCCCAATGCAACCCCTGAGAACCAGGTTTTTTCCATTGACACCGTAATCGATGCCACTGGAGCAGTAGACGACAAGAGCACCATGTCCTGGGTTATTGCAACTCCAGGTAAAATCCCAACCGGAATCCTTGGAGCAAGTCAGGTTATTTCTGATGTAACCTACAAGGATGCAATCCTCACTAATGGTGGAAAGCTTGCTGAAAACAAGAACTTTGATTTCAACTCAAAGAGCCAGAGCAGTGGCCTTTACAACATTGAATCACAGAAGGTTCTGACCTATGCAAGCACCGAAGGTGCACACCTTGTTGGTGAGGAAGAGTACACTCTCTCTGTTGCAGGAAACTTTGCAAGCTCATCAGATAACATCCGCTGTGTATTTTCAACCCTCAATGGTTCAATGCTCCCGGCATTCTGTAACATTGTCTCTGCAAAGAGCAGCCTTGTTAATGTAAACAGCGCCCAGGTTTCAACCAAGGGACAGATTCGTGCAACTGCAGACACCGCTGATGTTCCAGCAGGTCTGAACTACCAGATTGCAGTTACTCCTGATGCAAACTCCGGAAGCGGCTTTGCAGAAGGTACTGTAAAGACAGTCTTTGCAGGTAGCATCATGGAAGCCCGTGATAGTAACTACGACGATGGAACTGGAAGAACCTGGAACAAGACCGCAGCAACCAACAACTGGAAAGACACTACCTCAGTAACTGGTGGAATCAAGACCCTGCAGAAGGCCTTTACCTACCAGTCCGGTTTCAAGGTATAATCAAAGACTCCAAGATCTGATAATTTTTATCAGTTCTTTTTATTTTTGATCACCTTTTTACCCCTACATTTTGATTATTATCTGAGCATGAATTATATTTTAAATATATTCGATAAACTTCCTTAAAGATAGTCAAGAATGTAGTATCCCTAAAGAATATTATATCGAAAAAAATGGTGTTTTATTACATAGAACGAAACATATTACATATCTTTCAGTGTCACTGATCTGAAAAAGAAGATTTGTTTTTTCGGTTTTTTTTATCTTAATCTATTGCAATTCCGCCAAAGTCACGATACTCAAAGCATTCGCATTTGAGATGTGAAAGATTCGGAGCACTTGTCCCGGACTCTAATTCATCAGGTTTTCCTTTCCATATTACGGTTCCTTTCTCCAGAATAATTACCCTGTCACCGATAATCTGGGCGTCCTTTATTGAATGAGTAACCATAATCGCAGGATGACTACTTGTAACCAGTTGTTCTCTCAGTTCAAGTCTGATCTTCTCTCTGGCCATAGGATCAAGAGCTGTAAGTGGCTCATCAAGTAACAGGAGATGTGGCTGAACGATAAGAGCCCTGGCTAGAGCTACACGCTGTCTCTGTCCTCCTGATAGATTTGTCACCCTCTCATTCCTTACATGTGCAATTTCAAGATCCTCAAGGGTCCTCTGGATCTGAGAAACAATTTGTTCTTTTGGTATCTTTCGCATTTTAAGGCCATATGCGATGTTATCGAAGACAGACATATGGGGGAATAGTGCATAATTCTGAAACACATATCCAATGTTTCGCTCTTCAGGGGGGGAGAATATTTTTTGTTTAGCGTTGAATACAACGTGACCGTTGAGGACAATTTCTCCATCATCCGGTTCTAATAACCCTGAGAGAAGGTTGAGAACAGTTGATTTTCCAGAGCCATTTGTACCAAGAAGGATAAGAACTTCTCCGGGATTAACCGTTAAATCTATATTCAATTTAAAATCCCTGAGTTGTTTCTCCAGGTTTGCAGTTAACATCAGGGTGACCTCCCTGCAAGAACCCGTATTGTAATGAGAATAACACAGGATATCGCGATAAGTACAAGAGATAAGGATATTGATGCAGAGAGATCATTCTGCATAAAACCATAGATTGCCAGGGGCATTGTCTGTGTCTTTCCTGGTAGATTTCCTGCAACCATAATGGTTGCTCCAAATTCTCCAATAGCCCGGGCAAAACCAAGAATTACACCAGATACCAGCCCTGTCCATGCGAGAGGTATTGTGATCCTGATGAATGTTGTAAGTTGTGATGCCCCTAGGGTTCGTGATGCAGATTCATATGACTGATCAACCATAGCAAAGGCAGTTTTTGCCTGTCTGATGTAGAGGGGCCCTGCAACAAATACCTGGGCGAGTACGACTGCAAAAGTTGTAAAAATTATGGTTATTCCGATACTATTAAAATAGGACCCGATAAGGCCCCTTCTTCCAAAAAGGACCAGAAGTGAAAGACCGGCAACAGAGGGGGGAAGAACAATGGGGAGATCAAGAAGGGTTTCAACAAAGTCTCTTCCATGATAGGACACCCTGGCGTTCAGGTATGCCAGAGGAGTGCCTATGATCACCACAATCATTGTTGATGCTGCGGCAGTGATTAGTGAGAGAAAGATTGCACTCTCGACCTCTGGTTTTAAAATCGCAGCAATAAATTCATCAGGAGTTATCCTGAGCAATAGTGAGATGAGAGGCAGAGTGAAAAAAAGGATTGTTATGAGAACGATAAAACCAAATATGACCGGAGCTATCCTGGCTGCCAGAGTTCTGGAATTGATGGTGCCGGGTTTCATGATCCTAATTCCTGTGGTGACATATAGATCAGGCTTGCTAATCTATTCATTCCCTAAATGTCTTTCATAGGTAATTTAAATTTCCAATCATATTTCCAGAAGAAGGTCTGGAATAATGGAATGATAGATGTAATCCGCCCATATTATTTCCTATTATTTTCACTTGGTTGTATGTTCTGATTGTTCATAGGTAACACTTCAATTTTTTTATCTGTATAAATTCGTATACTCATAGCAATAATTGAAATAATCTTTTAACTTTTTTTACATATATCATAGAGTACTAAGTATCGTTTCGGAAAAATCATGAATCAAAATCCTGTATCAATCCTTGAAAAGGGATATAATAAACTTCTAAGCGAGTATAATAGGCTAAATCTACCTGAAATCAGAGTGAAACAATTCGGAATCAATCCGGGATGGAATGCTGTCATCGGAACCAATGGTTGCTGCGGGGTTGCGATGAGTTTTCAGGACAATAATCCTGTCTATGACTCTGATCAGACCGGATTGGATTATTCATATCTTCAAACCTGTATTGGCCAACCACTCTTTGAGGTGTCCAGGGAAACGATGTCAGATTCATGTTTAAGTAGACGTTCAATCGGCCTTGCCGCATTAAATGCCCTTTCACAACCGTTTGTAACAGATGAGATCCTGAAAGAGAAAGGATTCAAAGTTGGGATCGAGGTAAAAGATCTGGTTAGAAGTGATGATAATCTTGTAATTGTTGGATATGGCGGTCTTGTAAAGAGTTATGCTGGCCGTTGTCGGGAATTACATGTTACAGACCAGCGGCCGGTTGAATCCTTTAAAACTATGATTATTGGTGAAATCATTACTTCAGGCCCGGTTGGTATAACTGTCCATCCTGCAGATGAAAACCGGGAGGTACTAGCCGATGCTGATGTGGCAATAATAACTGGTTCGACTCTTGTGAATGGAACATTTAATGAGGTAGTCGGATATGCAAAGAATGCCAGAATTAGAGCACTTTATGGATCTAGTGCCCAACTAATACCTGATGTACTTTTTGAGAATGGCATCAATATCGCGATGTCGGTTGCTATCAGCGATCCTCAAAAGTTTGAATATGATGTCATGAATGCTCCAGATATGGAAACGGCCCTTCGTAAGCATCAGAGAAAATATAATGTTGGAGATCCCGATAAACTCTATGATATCAAATAGATATCATTATATTATTGATAAATGGGATTATCGAGAGATTACTTAGAAAAAATTATCCAGAACCCTGATTCATCATTGATGATCCGAAATTCACTAATACCAGCAGATCGTATACTATCCTCAATCTCACCAGGGCCATATTTACGAAATCGTACTCCCGGAATTGTCTCCATGTCACATTCTGATGAGTTCTCTTTTTTTTGTTGATTGACGGCATTTCTAATCTCTGATGAACCATACCCTCCACCAATGTATGCAAGGCCTCCATCTCTGAGAACCCGACGAATTTCATTAAATGCAATTGGAAGGTTCCTCCAGAAGTGATATGAACCACGGCTCACAACCAGGTCGCACGATCCATGAGTGAGGGGAATTCTATGAACATCACCGATAATTGGATGTATACGCCCTGATAAATTCTGTAATTTGGTATTTTTCATCAGAAGGGACTGCATTTTTGCTGAGTTATCAAGTGCCATTATGGATAGATTTGATGAAGTAACTAGTGCCATGGAAAGAGGACCTGGACCTGAACCAATGTCTATACAGGTTCCATCTCTGATCCCGGTTTTCTCAAGAATCTGGCTGGCAATAACCGGATAAATCTGTGCAAATACAGATCTTGTTAAATTGTCATACCTGTCTGCGTCTTCAGTTTTCATCAAAAGGTATCCTGTAATATGATCATGGATATGAAAAAAACTAATGATATCATTTGTGATGATTAGTAAATGTAATTTCTTAATCTATCTAAATAAATTACCTTTGTGTAAGGGATGATTGAACAAAAAAGAACTGGTATTATTGGTTTTACCGGTAATTATAGGAAAACAAGCATTGTGGCAGTCTGATTGATATGACCTATGTATTCTTCTCCATAGGTTGAAAATCCAACCATTGGTATATCTTTGAATATTGATCCATATGCATCATTCTTGCCATCCTGATAAAGTTGAAGAGTTCTCAGAATGCAGTTAAAGTTTATAAGCCCTTTAATAGGCCCGTTCTTCTCCTGAATTTTTTGAATGTCTGCTGTTGTGTCAGCAATGATATCTGTGGATTCAAGAACTTGGAGATCAACTCCCTCCTTGATCTGGCAGTAGAAGTAGATCGAACTTCCGTCAACACGCTGTGGACTTCGAACAAATGGTTCGCCGTCAGCAATAAGCCCTACTGGATGAGTCATGAAGTATGAAGCCACATCGGTTTCGTTGGCATCAATTGCTTTTGCATATGCACTGACTGCAGGCAGGCCATTGAACTCAATAACCTTACGGTTCGCTTCATCAACAGATGTTGGGGTTAGTTTTTTACCAGTTTCACAGAAAGACTGTGTTTTGAGAAGTTCAAATCTCGATGCCGGCTTGATGAGAGCAAGGACCGCTGCATTGTTGTAGACCTTTCCATCCAGATACACATAGGTCTTTTTAAAAGCCAGGTCATCGCCAGCTGAACCGCCGATTACCGGAATGTCCACAAGATCCCCTATCTTTTCCATGAGCCCTTCTTCAGCACAAGAAAGTCCGTCGATAAGGATTATCCCCACATACTTATCTGGGTTTAATTCAAGTGGTTTTAATCCGAATTTGTCTGCAAGGCTGATTATTGCACGTGAAGGAGCCTTACGATCACTGAGATCAATAACATCTGCCTCAATTCCTGATATAGCATCAGATTCTAAAGCCATTGCAACAACTGAGTTCTTCAGCATGCTTCCTGATACCAACTCACCTGCAGTAGAGCATCCAATCACTGTTGCAGTAGGGAATTTCTCTTTCATGGTCTTGCTAATGGATTCTGGATCGTATTGTGAAGACGCAAAAAAGAGAACAACAACCGGTGTAAGCCCAGAAAATGAGGATGAAATTTCTGTTGCAGCAGCAGTCGGGTCTGGTTTTATTGAATGTGATACCTTAATTGTCATATTACACCGTTAGCTGAACGCCCATATCTTTTGCGATCTGTCTGATCTTTTCAATAACAACAGGATCATCATCAGATGAGGCAGTATACTTCGCTCCGTCAATACCTTTTAAAAGAAGTTTCGTTCTTGTAGTAGATTCCAGGCTGGGATTTCCCTTTGCCCGTTGCTCAATGAGGTTATCTATAAGCGTTTTAATTTTTCCTGACATACATCATCCTATGGATTCTTTAAATTCATATTAACTTGTGACTATATCTATATTCCTTAATTAAATTAGCAAGATTTGCCTAATGCTCAAATATTATGCCTTATAATTATCGGTGAATCTGATTGATTCGTATGAAGTGAAAAGATCCGGGAAAAATTCGGAAAGTACCATGAGTAATATAAAAATCCTCTAGTGACGTATCTGTTGAGCCGCTGTTATTGCCAGATTTAAGGAATTTTGTAACTGGGAAAAACATGATATGGGAAACCTCATGGTAATGGACTCATCAATACTATTCTATGACTTCCCCTCCTCGTGATATCTACCTCAATAACGCTGCAACAACCTGGCCAAAACCAGAACGGGTTATCGATGCTGTACAGGCTCATCTTCACAGACTCCCCGGTGAATCCGGGCGTTCAACCGATGAACTAACCGTCGATCCGGTTCAGGAGGCACGAGAGACTGTATCAGAATTTTTGGGTTGTAAAGAGCCTGATCATCTGATCTTCACTTCTGGTGCAACTCAGTCTCTGAATATGTTGATTCATGGATTTGCAGCCGGGCAGGAGGATATGTTTCATGTAATTACCACGGATTTGGATCATAACTCAGTCCTGAGGCCACTTACAACCCTTGCTGATAATAATCGAATTGAGGTCTCGGTTATCCCATCACGAGACGGATATATTCACTCGTCTGATATCATCAGTGCCATAAGGGATGATACGCGTCTTTTCGTCATAAATCAGGGAAGTAATGTTCTTGGGACAGTTCAGAATATTCATGAGATACATTCTGCTCTCAAACGTGCTGATTTATTCATGATAGTTGACGGATCACAGACAGCAGGTCAGATACCCGTTGATCTCTCTAGACTTGGTGCTGATGCCTTTGTATTTACCGGGCATAAATACCTCTTTGGCATGCCCGGAATTGGAGGCTTCTGGATCCGCGATCCTGATGTTGTACAACCAATAATACAAGGAGGAACTGGCACTAATTCAGCAAACCTTCGGCAACCATCAATTCTTCCTGAACGATATGAAGCAGGAACGCCCAATTATCCTGGAATTGTATCACTTGAAGCCGGAATATCCTACCTGCGTGAGATTGGCAACTCCCGCATCGCTGATCATCAAAGAAAGTGTATCGATGCTTTTTATGATCCCTTAAAGGATTCAGATCAGATTATCAAATATCATCCTACACCCGATATTCCGGTTTTTCCGGTTAACATCAAAGGAATGGATCCCGATACCGCAGGGTTTGTAATCAGAACAACATATGGAATCATTACGAGAACTGGCCTTCACTGTGCTCCACTAATTCATGCCAGAATCACCGATGGAAAAGGGTGTGTGAGATTAAGTCCATCTATACTCACTGATCCATCAGATTGTAGGTTTGCTGGTGAAGTTCTGGCATCATTGGGTGATCAGGTTCAGTCTGCAGGAACTACATCTAAGGCTAGTCAGTAAACCCGGGATCACTTTTCCTTGATGAAATACCCATTAATTCCAATGTTTGCAGCCATTCAGGGTTCTGGGTATCAACAGTGAGCGTGATCATTTTTTCACGTTCTTTTTTTGAGAGCAATGAAATCCGGAGACAGGGAGCTGGTTTGGGCTCTTCTTTCTTTTTGCAGATGATCATGGTTACTGAATAATCATCTGTGAAGAGGTCAGGTATTCGTTCTACCTGTTTTATGGTAAAACCACAATCCTGGAGAGAGCGAAGATAATCGTCTGAAAGAAATGTCTGTTTCTTGCCTCTGTGAGATTTCCACTCGGGTTCTTCACCAATCATCCACATCCTGCTCTCTAACTGGGAAAGAGGGTTATCAGCAATCTCATTATCACCAGACTGGATATTGACAAAGATTCCTCCCGGAGCAAGAGCATCATAGATCTTAGGTATCATTGAAGTATTCTTTCCACTTGGGTTCGAGGATGAAAGGATGAGATTATATCCTGCTCCAATTTCATCTGTAAAGAAATTTCCAGGACATACCTTCACCTGCTCATCCATATCATGGGCTATTATGTAATCACATGCTGTATCCGTTACTTCCGGTAAATCAAACACAATACATGTGAGATCCTGTTTCAGGGAGGCTAGGGCAATAGAATATAGTCCGTGACCTCCGCCGAGATCCAGCATTAGTCGGGCAGAGAGAAATTCAGGAAGTGCAACAATAGACCTGATAACCTGCTGAAGTCTTCCGGTCATTGCATTCTCTGCCATCGGAGGCAGGCACATATCGCAGAAGAACTCCTTTTTATCATATATTACAGGCCCATTTTTTATGACATCAGGGAGATGTACCCAGAGTTCAGAGATCTTTTTCTTAATTTTCTCCAGATATGCCCCCTGATAATACGGTGATCCAGATGAGAAGTATGTGGTGGCTAATTGTGTATTCTGATATAATCCATTATTCTCACAGATAAAGTCACAATCAACAAGAATTCGTAACAATGGGGGAAGCATTTCATGACGAGGAATAACCTTGCTGAGTTCAGTAATAGAGACCGGTGTATCCAGATAATCGAACAGTTTTAATTCAAGTGCTGCAAGAAGAGAGTAAAACTGTTGTGTTTGAGCAGCCATCCTGTTTACTTTCCGAAACAGCAGATGTGGCTCAGTTGGGGGATTTGTAATAAACACCCGTTGCTTGTTTCGGTTATTTTGTTTTCCTTTTTGGCACTGTAGAGAGGATATAGTAGATGATATTTGGTGTGAACAGAGTGTTGGTATCATTTTGATCAATACTTATTGTATCTTATTATATATCATTTGTATGGAAGATATCTTCCTAAAACAACTATTTAATTACTATTGTTGTGGATATTTGTAATAGCAGAAAGTCAATTAAATCAGGATATTAATTGAATATGTATTTACGATTTTTATATTATATTGAGGATTCAGGTTATGTTTAATACCATTCAGGAAGTTAAAGTCAAACAATGTGGAGACGGGAAGATAAAAAAAGAGTATCTTCTTCCCGGTCCGGTCAAACGCGAGATGCTCGATTCCATGAAACCTGCAGGAGATATTTACATCATGGATTATCTGGCAGATCCTGTATATACCATTATCAATGGGACCGTTTTTAATATGAGAGGAGTTATTGGGAAAAAGAAGATTGAAGTCTGGTATGCAGCAGATGAGCTAAAACAGTCAGAAGAATTTCTACTCTCACTGTTTTTGTCAGTACTTTCAGGGGAATAAATAAATATTTATCACAATGCAGGTTCCTGAATAATCGTATATTGAACTTTGAGTAGAGTAATAATCATTCTATATTCGGAAAAATATGATCTACAGTCTGAAAAGAGATACCTAATGTTGATTTAGTAACAAAACAGGTGATGAGATTAGTAACTCTATATAAAGGGAGATCCGGAGAAATTTTACTTACTCCTTTCTTCCTCAAGAACGGTAAAAACCGTAAATCCCTTCCATAAATCCAGAGTGTTCTCAGCCGTGAAAATGATCAAAACATTCAGCACACTGTTTCCGATCGAAATCGTAACGCCTGTATTGACCATTTTCTGATTGTTCGATGGAGTTGAAGTAGAATCCCGTCCACTGGTTTCATACAACCCCACCTCCTGCAGTGCCATCCTTAAATGGCAATGCTTTGTTGCATATGTGTGTACTTAAAAATATGCCATGCAATACAAACAACAAATGGCACTCCATTTAGATATATATATATTATCTTGGCAATAATAAATCAATATCTATAACCTTCCCTCATAATGACCGTTTTCGAAAAAAAGACTTATGGTAATGGTTTGATGCCAATAGATACTTCACAGTCTACTGAAATAAACACGTAATTAAACGTGGACTACTGCCTGTACCATAATGGTATTATTCTTGTAAATCCCTCATGATCACTGATCATGGTCCGTATCCTTCTGAATGAGTGTTTTAACTCATCTGATCCTGTAAGATTCGATTGTTTACCTGACCATACAAGGTCAGGGATGATACTCATTGCACAGTAAAGAGCATACCTATTCCAGAAATCATATGAAGGAGAACCATTATAATATCCGTCAACCTGTCCTCGTGCAAATGAGATACTGATATTACGGGTGAACAGGGCTAGTTTATAGAAATCATGAATGGGATCACCCCAGTCTGACCTGTTAAAGTCGATAATCCCATTCAGGTGTCCATCATGAATGATGAGATTGGCTGGATGGTAATCATCATGTTGAAAGGTTTGCCTGACTCCTTCCAATAGGTATACATTTTTCGTGATAAATTGCTGAATAACATCCAGATTTACTCCCTTTGTGTCCACTGGGTTACGAGAAAATTCTGAACAATACCATTCATGCTTTCGTAGTTTCATCATGAACCAGGGGGGAGTTTCTGGTGGTGCAGACAACTTATGGAGTTTTTTTAATTCTTCTCCTGCCTGAAAGCCGATTCGATATTGATCTTCACAACTTAACCTGATGAGTGCCTCTTCACCATCTTCCCCATCAACATAGTCAAGTATCAGCAGGCATAATCTCCCATCATCATCGATCTGAAACTGGTGAGGTTTTGGGATATACAAAGAAAATTTACTGAGGTCTTTTAAAAGATTATATTGATCACGCATAGAGGATATCGCCCTGGCATCACCAACTGGAGTGATCCGTGCCAGGTATTTCCTACTGGATGGGGTGATAAGAAGATACTTCAGATCTGAAGAATACCCTTTTTTTATTGGGATAATCTCTGAAAAATCTACACATTTGTGAATCAGATTTAGAACCGTGGGGCTTATATATTCATTCATACGAGTAAAAATTAAAATAATATTCTTAGCAGTGTTATATGATTAATCATATTCCCAAATAATTATACCCTCTTCATCCCAATATCTTTCTACCGGAGTCTGAGAAATGCATCTGGACGATATTGACTGGGATATGTTATGGAAAGAAAAGCAGAAGATGCATAATTTCACATCCAATCCCGTTTCGCAGGAGAAGCGATGGGATCAGATGGCTTCCTGGTACAGATTCTGGTCAGAGCATGATGAATACCCTCCTAAACTCCTCCAGCGCATTCAAATGGATCGAGAATGGTCTGTTCTTGATATTGGGTGTGGAACTGGAACCATAAGCATTGCAGCTGCGATGAGAACCAAACGGGTGACTGCTCTTGATGTATCAACAGAAATGCTCAATATTCTGAAAGAAGATGCAGAACGCAGGTATCTGGGAAATATCAGGTACCTCCACCAGACCTGGGAAAGTGTCAAAATTGGAATAGATATCAAGCCTCATGACATTGTCGTCGCTTCCCGTGCAATCTCCCGGACCGGTGATCTCTGTGAATCACTCCAGAAGATTAACCAGGCTGCCCGAGAGTATGCGTATATAACAGCCTGGAGTGGAGAGGAAGGAGATTTTCCTCAAAACCTTCTGAAGGCAATTGGCAGGAGCTACACAAATACTGCTGACGATATCTATGTCTATAATATCCTACACAAAATAGGAATTCGCCCCAATGTTGAGCAACTTGAGTGCCGAAATCCTATTTACTATAAAGATCACGAACATGCTCTCCAGAGTTATCAGATGCTATTAAATCTCACACCTGAAGAGACCGTGTGTGCAAGAACCTACCTAAAAGAGAATCTGGTCCGTAGGCGTGATGGCAGATATGAAACACCAGAAACACGGACCTGGTGGTCACTCTTCTGGTGGAAGAAACAATCTTAATTAGCGGTACCTGTTTGGATCATCCAGATTATCTTCGTGATTTAATCCGTAAATTCTCAGGTATATGCAGATTTGCATTTAGGACAAAGATATATCCTGCAGAGTTCAGGTCGTGATGCATAAACAGTACAGATTACAGAGCCCTCGTCTTTCTCCCTCAAGAATGGACATGCGAGAGGCCTTTTTTCTAGGATTGTATTGTTCAGAAATAATTCATGTTTGTCTGGATCGATTATGACGACCTGTTCAACCCCGGTAATCAGGTATTGAATCCTGAACCTGAATGTATCCTGTTGTTCAATGATGCCAAATACATCGCCCATGTAACTGCAACAATATCCGCATTTACCACATTGACCTGGTGCCATATGTTACCCAGAGGATATCTCCTTAAAAATATTAAACGCAATATGGCTTTTTACTTCCGATAACGCGGCCAGATTTGGTTCGATCTTGAAGACCATATTTATAAGCGCGAATTTTATTCAAGGATGAGTAATTTGAATGGACAAGTGAGCACCAGGATAGATTCTCCCAAGAAAAATTATTCATTTAGAGAAAAGAAGGTCCATACGGAATATGGATTTGTCTGATGATGTCTAATGAGTTATTTATGATTCAGAGATTAGCGGTTATATTTTTTAAAATATAAGGCATTGATCATCATTATTTGTATAAACTTTTTATTGAAATAATTATTATTTACAATTAAAAATTCATTTTACTATAAAAATATAGCAAATTTTATTACTTAATCTAATTATTTAAATTTTGATATTAATCAGATTCATTCAAAAGATTTATGACTGGTGATGAGAAATATCTATGTGCCGAGATTCGAGGTTAACATATGGTAAAAGTAAATGAACTATATGAAATTGAGGTCTTTCCCTCTGACTGGCATGATATTGTGTCCCAGTATAACTCAAACCGGAAAGCTGGCCGTGACACAGTAATTGAGAGGGAGATTGCCGGAAAACCCGTTCAGTGTGTTGTCACCGGTTACGCATGGAGAGAGTCAAGAAAGCCTAATGCTCCCCAGAAACAGAAGATAACAGTCCTGATAAAGGACATCAAAGAAGCGTAGATAACTGCGAATCCATATATTCACATCGCAGTTCAGCCTGCCTTTACACGTCATTTCGTACGCACCAGAAACGTCGTGATCGGAGTAGGATATTCCCGAAATCCATCCGATTTCAAAATGAATCGTAGTGTCTTTTTTTAAGCCCTCTGGTGAGTATACCCTTCGGAAAAAACTATTATTGGCTAGTGCAGACATATTACGGTCATCATATTGTGGGAAAAAAGGGTGGAGGTTTATGCGAATCAGTGCTCGAAACTCAATAAATGGAACTATTATTTCTATTACGAAAGGTGTGGTAAATTCAGAGGTAGTACTTGATATCGGTGACGGTATTCTGGTGACCTCCATAATCAGTACACATGCTGTGGAGAGTCTTGGGCTTAAGGAAGGAGTTCAGGCATTTGCTGTTATTAAATCCAGTGAAGTGATGATTGCTGTGGATTAAGAAAAAAATAATGAATTAGAATGATCTCCCGGATTCAGATCCTGGTGTTTGTTTGATTTGTTTGAATATCATTAAGTAGCGTATTGAGATATTTTTCATCCTCTTCAAGAGAGAATCTGATTATTTCCGGGTGCAGAAGGTTTGCAAAATACTCAAGTGCAAGAATCCATCTAATTCCGGATACCGGGTATTTCTTTGGGATACAATAAACCTGTTCAGTCTCTATTGCTGGTGCTAAAAGGCCTTCAATATGACAATGATGGAGAAAATCGGAGGTATCAGATATCCCCATTCCTAGACAAAGGATTATTTCCGGTTGTAGGGCCATGAACTCCTCCCGGGACAATGGGTGAGGTCGTGATTCTGTATAGCTTATCTGATAGTTGAGAACATCACCTCCGGCTCTTGCAGCGAGGGCCACCTCCATCTTGTCAGGATATGATGCAAGATATGGGTGTGAAAGAGCACAAAATACACGTGGATGCCTGAGGTTAGTTACAAATTTTGTAATCTGTTCAAGCCGTTCTGTGTAAAACCCAAGAAGTGGATGAACCAAATCCTGAGTATCAGCGAACTGGCCAAGTGTTCTGATGTATTCGATGTATCCTTCAGGTGTTGCAAAAAAAGTCTGTAACTTCTCAAGCCAATCTCCAGATAGAATCTGTACCAGAACCCTGCTGACCACCTTTTTATCATAAATCCCAAGTTGATTTAGTGTTCCGGAAACCATGTCCAGGAGAACCGAGGTCCTGTACCCTCCCCTGAATCGAGGTTCATAGCCATCATTTCTATAATATTCCCCGAAAACTGGAATCGTTCTCCCACAGGTGCATTCTGACTGATAGATCCTGTTTGTCAGCCGGGCCCCCATTGGGCCATAAAACGTCCGTTCAATAAGCAGGGTCTTACAATCAGGACAATAAGAACTGAGGTTGTATGTCCCGGGTGTGTTGAAGAGATAAACCCAGTTGAGCCAGGTTTTACACTGAGTGACTAACTTCTCAGCGTCATCTGGTGCAGGTTCACAATCATTATCCGCTCCATTGAATGGAATGAAGCGCATGATATGCAAAGGAATTTCTGCAGATAAATAAGAAAGATGTCTTGCCAGGTTGGTAATTTCATGCTCCCGCCGGGCTTCGAAAACTACTGATACCTCAAGATGAATCCTGGTGTCATGAATGATTTTGATGTTATCAAGCACTTGTTTAACACCACAAGGAGAACCACATGTACGGTACACATCATCTGACAGACCCTTCATTCCAATGTTTACCATATCCAGGTATGGGAGAATTTGCCTGAGAACAGGTGATTCCATACACCCGTTCGATGCACATCCCACCAGTAATCCCTCCTTCTTTAGTGTCTTTGCAGTATTGATTAATGTGTGAAATGAAACTGATGGTTCGTTTAAACAAAAAATGACTCCGAGACATGAATGGTCCCGAACCTGGTTCAGAATCTCATCCGGATCTGCCTTGAGCAGGGCACCAGCAATCAGGTCAGGATCATCGACAAGCATATGTGATACACATCCTGGACATGAAAGATTACAACCAAGAGTTGAAAGGAGCAAATATCTTCCTCCCGGAGTATAGTGAAGGAAGGGGACCGTCTCAATTGCACTAGGCCAAAGTGCCAGGTACTTATCAGCAAACCGCTCATGCAGGATTCCATTTGCGCAGGTTTGCATCCTGCACTTGCCAGTTTTTCCTTCAGAAATCTGGCAAAAATGCCCACAAATTTGGCATTCCATAATAAAAAAGAAAAAGTTATGGAGAGGAGGGTTTATTCAGAGTAACCGGTGTCTTGTCTGCAAGTAATGCAGCGACATCCTTATCTGTAAGGGTAAGCCGGTAGAATTTCTGATAAAACTCCTTGATTTCTGAGGTCAGGTCATTGTGGACATGGTCGGGATACAAGGTATTCTGGAGCCACATCATACCGAGAACATTTTCAGGTACTGGGAGTTCCCAGGCCATGATATATTTAGGCATACGGTATACCTGTTTTTTCTTGACCGCGGTAAGGTCCTTCCATGCCGAATCTGTGAGAATATCAGTCACGTTCTTAGAGTTATATGATAACAGAATGATATCATCTGGATTCCAGTTGTAGATCTGTTCCAGTGTAACCTTGCTATCGCCTCCCACAACGCCCTGTGCAACATTGTATCCACCAGCAATACCCAATGACTTTGCTTCGTACCAGTCATCACCCAGTGTTGACAATGGCTCCCTCTGACCGAAGTATACTTTTGCCCGGTTTACATCAGTATAGTCAGCAACATTCTTTTCCAGTTCGTCAACTTTTCCGTTGTAATAGGAAATGAATTCCTCTGCTTCTTTCTCTTTGCCGGTGATCTTACCGATCATCTCGTAACTCTTCATAAGAGTATCAGGTGATTCCACATCAACAACAGCAACCGGAATGCCTGTTGCGGCAATATCTTCATTAACTTTCGAATATGCCTTGTCAGAGATAACAAGTTCAGGCTTAAGAGCAATTAACTGCTCAAGATTTACATTTGTCTTACATCCTGCATTTGGAAGTTTACCAAGGTTATTTTCTGTTTCATTTACCTTGTTTCTATCTGCAGGTCCGACACATGTTCCGACCAGTTTGTTGTCAGCACCTATAACAAAGAAGAATTGGCTTGTAAAAGGATCCACCGTTACAATCCTGTTGACATTTGCTGGAAATTGAATCGTATTTCCCGCCAGATCGGTGATCGTTTTGTTTTCAGCAAAGGAAACTACCGGGAATACTAAAAGCGCAATTAATAATCCACATAGTAAAAGTTTGAAATTTGTACCCATACATTGCACTCCATTGGTCATGGATGACCACATTACTGTTGGGAATATTTAACTAAAATAGTTATGTGGTTTATCGAGTAAAGTTAATTCAGTTTATTATTCATTTGTGCCTTAAGAATATGTGTTTCAGATACTGTATCGATTTCTGAATTAAAACAAGTGGATACCAATCAGGTTTTTCAGAATCAGGTATGGTTGAAAGAAAACCATGAAAATAGTCCTCAATTCCGATTGATATTTCTGGAAGACTTTCAACAACGATAACCGGGCTCTTAAGGATTCCACTGATTTGTAGACCTTCATGATTAGAGATACAATAAGTAGGAGAGAGATATTGCCAGCCAGTATTTTCATAACTTCCTTGTGAGAGTGCATACAAGACCTCCCTGGTAACCGGGCTGGACAAGAGGTATTCTGTTTTTACTCGTCCATCAGAGAGAACTGGCTGGGTTCTGACTGATACAATCTCCATACATAGGTCATATGTTATGAGAGTTCTTGAAAGTGAGGGATGAACAGGGTGTATTCACCTGAATTCAGACCTGCGGTGTATGGGCGGGACCCATGTTTTTCAGGTAATCCGGTATCTCTATATATGTCATTGCAACACAATTCAGAAGTAGTTCGGGTGGATTGTATGTATCTCCAACAGAAAAACACCTCTCAAATATCAGGTACATCCTGGGCAGAGCAATGGACTCGCCTAAAGGAGAGACATATCCGGTCGATACATACAAACAATCAAAAGACCTTCTGGGATGATCCCGACAATGTCAGCATGTATCTTGAGAATATCCAGGGGGATTACTCAAAGATGGTGGATGAACAACTCAGAATTATTGATGCCCCACCTGGATGTTCTGTGCTGGATATCGGATCAGGACCTGGGACTCTTGCGGTTCCTCTGGCTAAACAGGGCTGTAATGTAACTGTTATTGAGCAGGCCCCCCTCATGTGCCAGGCTCTTGAAGAATACAGGATTCAACAGGATGTTCCTCTGATAAAGATAATAAACCGGCCGTGGGAGGATGTTACCTGTGATGAACTTCGGGGTCTGTTTGATCTGATAATATCTTCGTTCTCCCTCACCATGACAGATATAGCCGGAACCATCAGGATGATTCAACGAATCTCATCAGGAAGAGTCTACCTGTTCTGGTTCCTTACTCTTCCATCCTGGGCTCAAATGATGCAGGATCTCTGGCCTGAACTCCATGGCAGGGAATATTATCCTACTCCACTTGCAGACTGTCTCTGGAATGTCCTGTATGAAATGGGAATTTATGCAAATCTTGAGGTCATGGAACCGGCTCCACCAGTTTTCTATGAGTCAGTTGTGCAGGCTGCCAGGACTATTGCAAAGCAGTTTGAATGTACTGAAGAATGGCAGGATAAAATAATACATGAGTATTTGACCAAAAACGTCAGTATCACGCCTGATGGAAGGATACTGGCAGGAGGAGAGCATCGAAGCGCGACAATCTGGTGGGATAATCACCGGTTATAACTAAAAAAAAGAAGATGTCTGATACACTCAAATATTTCCGCCCTGAAAACTGGTTTCATTTTTCTGTTTGAATGCATTTTCGATCAGATCTTTTGAGAAGACATCCGGGACTGTACCGTTTTTTGCATATAGGTAAAGGGCTGTATTATATATTCCCTGCATGGCGTTAACCATAACAAAGAGTACTATCAGGATAAGGAGGTATAAAGAGACTGCAGCAATAATGAGTTCCCCAACTCCTGTAAGCATCAAAAGAAACACAGGGATTAGAGCAATAAGCGCTATCAATACAAATATAAGGGCAATACCTCCCTGACCAACAACGGTTTCTCCCCATGTTCGCTTAAAGAGTGATGCTGACTCTTTGATTGACTCAATGGCCCCCCGGTTTTCAATGATCATTATCGGAACCACAAAGAAGGTCAGAAGACTCCATGCGACTCCGATTAGAGATGAGATAATCTGGGCAACAAAATTATTATTATCTCTGATTATCTGAAGAACAAGCCCAATTGTTGCAGATATAAATGCCCATACAAAAATCTGTATGATGTTTTGTTTTGCGGCTGATATTCCGTCTGAAAACGTGGGGTCACCCCCTGTTAATCTGATATGTGCACAGGCTACAAGACCCGCGTTGAAGAAGATAACCACGAAATAAGTGATCAAGTAAAAGAGGAATATGCCAACGTACACCAGTGGGGAACTGTGATTCTTGGTATCAAGACCTACTCCCATGAGAACAGCAGGAATGAGAAACGATGCAGCAATTATGATGCAGACAATTCCAGACAGAACCGGGAATAACAGGAGTTCTTTATCCTTTTTGATTACTCCCCAACTCGCTTTTATCAGAGCGATACTTCTGCCAATCGATTCGAACATACTATAGATTCACTAAAATTCTATATAATATGCTCCATCCCCAAAAAATTGGTATGAATATAATATCCATGATTCTGCAACAAAAAGCAATTAGAGATTTCAAAATCCGCTTATTTTTCTAATATTAATATTATGTAATTAACGATTTCCTTTTATCTATATGAAATCCATAATTAACCTGTATTTCGGAGTGCTATTATGAAGATGAATGTATCGTATCTTGCAGTCGGGCTCATGCTGCTTCTTCTTGCAGTTCAGATCGGCTGTGTTTCAGCTGCAGACACAAATCAGACTGGCCTGACAATCTTTGCAGCTGCATCCCTTACTGGTGTGGTTGGTGACCTCGATAAGACGTTTGAGGCTTCACACCCTGGGATTACTATCACACCCAACTTTGACAGTTCTGCAACACTTGAAACCCAGATTAAAGAGGGCGCTTCTGCTGACCTCTTCCTTCCTGCAAGTGACTCTAACATCAACAACCTGATCAAGGTCAACCTGATTAGCAAAGATGATGTCACACCCTACGCAACCAACAAACTTGCACTTATTGTTCCAGCAGATAACCCCGCTGGTATCACCGGACTTGCTGACCTTGCAAAGCCAGGTGTAAAGATTGTAAGTGAGACTAAGGATGTTCCTGTCCGTAAGTACACCGAGCAGATGCTGAATAAGACCGTCAACGACACTGCCTATGGTCAGGCATTTGTTGATGCATTTAAGAAGAACGTCATCTCTGAAGAGACCAACGTCGCTGGTGCAACCACCAAGGTTTCCCTCGGTGAAGCAGACGCAGGAATCACCTACTACTCAGATGTCTCAAAAGAACTTGCTGATAAGATAAAGATCATCGAGATTCCTGAAAACCTCAATGTAGTAGCAAAGTACAATGCAGGTATTCTCACAGAAGCAAAGCAAAAGGATCTTGCAAAAGATTACGTAAAACTGCTGACTTCTGATGAAGGAAAGACTGCACTGAAAGAGTACAAGTTCAGCCCGGTATAAGATAACTCAAAAACCGGTTGAAAAGGCAGAAGATAGATAATCATCTGCCGACTTTTTCTTTTCTTGAAAAATTAATTATTGCACTTGAATGCTTTGATTATTCAATAATGCTGCTCTTTGCACCGATAATACGCTCTGGTGATGTATAGATATTCATTTTTCCACCTCTGATGAATCCGATGATGGTAAGCCCGGTTGCTTGTGCCATTTCTATCGCAAGTGAGGTTGTAGCTCCCCGGGATGCTATCATAGGAATACCTGCAAGTATACACTTTCGTGACATTTCTGAAGATATCCTGCCAGATATCAGGACACAGGTCCGGGTAAGGTCCCAATTAGTCCGGAGTGCATATCCGATTACCCGGTCGAGAGCGTTGTGTCGTCCGATATCTTCAGTCTTTGTTATCATCGTGTTACTGCTGACAAGACCAACGACATGAATCCCTCCGGTTCTGATGTGAAGATCAGAGTCCAGAACCAACTTCAACGCCTGATGGATCCATACCGGATCCATTCGAACATCAGATGTGATCAACGGTAGTTTGTTTATGTCAAGAAACGAAGAATCGCCTCCACAACCTGATAATATGGTCTTTTTGCCCTCCCTGATGGCAACTTTTCCAGTTGTAAGAACTCGAATCGTCTGTTTCTCTATCTGTAATGATTCGATGTCATCTACCTGTTTGATCATCCCTTCAGTGTAGAGGTATCCTACAACAAAGTCTTCAAGCCGGCTGGGGCTTGTCATGACATTGAGAATCTGCCTGCCATTGACCCACAGGGCATATGGGGCTTCAATAACGACTTCATGATTAGAAGTAGAAAAAGCGTGATCTATCTCTTTTATACAGGGAACGGTTATCGATAATTCTTCTGTCATTACAACTCCAAGTATTGATGATTAGCGATATACCAGTATTGTATGGATTATATATTTTACTTCAGAATGCGGTAAAAAGTTACAATAACTATGATTAAATGTGGCAAATTTATATACATCAGCGAAAATTTGGAATTATTATATGACAGGGGGTATAATTTCCTTTCACTTCATCATCAGTATAAAAAACACGAGGATTCTCCTGTAATTTTTCTCTTTACCTGATTGTAACAAACGCATAACAAGAAAGTGTGCTTTCAATCCTTGTTTTGCGAAATTAATACTGATTATTTGGAATCATTTTGAGGATATATCCATATATTCCGCTTAAAATTATAGGTATCCCATAATCCATTCATGATTATTACAGATTGCGGCATTAATCGGATGGTAAAAGGTCATTCATGTCAATTGTGAAACCGAATCAGAATTATATATTTTGAATTCGCAGATAACCATGTTCCTCGGTTCGTATCATTTATCCCATGGTGTTTGTTATGAAAGAAGTACTGAATTTTCATAATGTAGAAGTTCATCACGTAAAAGAGACACGTCAAAAACCATCCGATGATATCCAATTATCTCAATGGACAAACTTTTCTATTCCACGTAACTTAATAGACACATCTCCGTTTTTTATTTTTGCTAACGGCGAGTTGATAAAGAAAAATTGCAAACCACCTCCAGATGCTGATCTTACCCTGCCACATACTAATTCTGAATAATACTGTCACACACGTGGGGATATCATGCAATTAAAGAAAATATAAAGAAATTGGTGAATGACAAGATTTGGATTGATTGATGAAAGTATGGCACTTATTGTGGAGTTGAAATCATTATGTTTCTTGATAATATCAGAATCAGCAATAAACTGATTGGTAGTTTTTTACTAATCGCTGTAATTGTGGGTATAGTTGCAGTGCTTGGTTATACAAACATGGAAACGATCAATAAAGGATCGACAGCCATGTATTCAGACCACCTTATCCCAATTCAGGATTTGGGCCTGGTGTCATCTACGATATATCAAATAAGGGGAGATTTTTACAAATATGTTC
The DNA here is from genome assembly GCF_003173355.1 of Methanospirillum lacunae. NCBI lineage: Archaea > Methanobacteriati > Methanobacteriota > Methanomicrobia > Methanomicrobiales > Methanospirillaceae > Methanospirillum > Methanospirillum lacunae. The sequence continues at coordinate 145,815 of NZ_QGMY01000008.1, forward strand.
TCATTCCACAGGAACAGGCAAACACTCAAAAAATACTAGAGAAAAATGTTGCCACTGTTAATTCCATAATCGGTTCATATCGGAATCTACACATCAGCAATGCGCAGAATGTAGAACTTCAGAAGTTTGATTCATTATGGGCCCGGTATCAACAATTATTAAAAGATAACAAGGCACTCTGGGATTCAGGGCAAAAAGACGCGGTACTTGAATCATTAACAACCGGTGAATTACAGAGAGTCAGGAAAGATATGGGTGCCTCAATCGATAACCTCACTCAGATAAGTAAGGATGAAGCAGAAACGATTAAATCAGAATCTGATGCGACATTTGTTCAGTCCTCATTCCTTATCACAGTAGCCGGAATCATTGGGGTGCTTGCAGCCCTTATTTTAGGAATAGTCATTAGTAAAGGAATTGTCGGACCTCTTAACCGAACTGTAGAAATGATTCTGGAAATGGGGAAAGGACATCTAGGCATGAGATTGTCAATGAACCGGAAAGACGAAATAGGAATAATGGCGGATGCTATGGATACCTTTGCCACTGATCTTCAGACACGTGTTATTCACCGTATGCAATTGATAGCAGTAGGAGAAAAAGTCCAGGATATTCCTCCATATGATGAAAAGGATGAGATTTCCCCTGCTCTCAATCAGATGATCAGTACACTCAATGCATTGCTTGATCAGATGGGTATCCTGATTGGAAATGCAAAAGAAGGGAAACTTCAGACAAGGGGAGATCCAGATCACTTCATCGGAATATATCGGGAACTCGTTAATGGTATTAATCAGATGCTTGATGCTATTACCATTCCACTGAATGAAACGCTTCATGTTGCTGAAGAATATGCAAATGTAAACTTCAACGCCCGATTCAATGACACCTATGAGGTGAATGGGGATCTTCTTGAACTCAAACTCAAATTGAATAAAATCGGGGAACATGTAGGTAAGGAATTAAAAGCACTCATCCTTGAGATCACAGATCAGGTTGAGAACCTTACCAAATCAGCAGAATCATCTGCTGCAACAGTTGAACAGCTTGCAGCCGGTGCAGATACAATCGCTCAGAATGTTGAAAATGTTCAGTTAAATGCTGATCTAACTAATAAATCAGTTCAACAGGTCCTCACAGCAATGGAAGAGTTATCTACATCTGTCTCCACCGTGGCGGTAAAAGTGGATTCCGTTTCCAAGCTCAGTCAGGATGCAGATAGAACATCGACACAGGGAGTAGAAAAAGCAGCGATTGCAGAGGATGGTATTCATTCAATAACCGGATCCGTAAATGATGTTGGACATATTATATCAGAAATTAAGGGGCAAATGATTGAGATCGGTAAAATCGTTGAGATCATTAGTGGTATTGCAGACCAGACAAACTTGCTTGCGTTAAATGCAGCCATTGAAGCTGCCAGGGCGGGAGATGCTGGTATGGGTTTTGCAGTGGTAGCAAATGAGGTCAAAACATTGGCACAAGATTCTCAGAAATCAGCAGAAAATATCGCCAATATTATATCCCTGCTTCAATCACAATCAGAAAAAGCAGCAACAGCAATGAACCTCGCTGAGCAAGAAGTGAAGAAAGGTTCTGCTGCAATAACCGACACTATTACATTCTTTAGATCTATCGCAAATCAAACACAACAGATATCGATGTATATAACCGAAGTAGCTGGCTTGTCTGAAGAGGAAGCAGCGGCTGTTCAACAGATCACAGCCAGTGTTTCTGAGGTTAATAAACTATCAATGGCTACAGCAGAGGAAGCAGTGGGAGCTTCAGCAGCATCAGAAGAAGCAGCAGCCGCATTGAAGCAGTTGTCTGATATGCAGGAAATATTGGCAGACGCTTCACAAAAGATTGGTTCATCAATGGTGAGACTCACGGGATAACGACATGTTTATTTAAAAAACAGAAGATGTCGAAATCTAAAAGAATATCATTTTATAAACGATGATAAAAAGGAAAAAACTGGCGGATTATCCACCTCCAAGCAATTCTAAAGTTACTTCATAGGGATTCTAAGGACTTCTCCCATTTTTTGTTTGAAAAGAAAGTATCTGGATGAATCTGTCAGAGTTGATCAAGAGATAGTCTGTCTATAATATCAGGTGCAATTTTTTCTGCCCCTTCTTCTTTCCAGGGTTTTTCATCAGATATCCCATCCGTACATGCATACGCATCGCTTTTTAGATCTTCTTCTGATAACTGGTTAAATGAAGCGGAGACGAACCGATCAGAACTGATGTCATTGACCCACAGGGCATATGAGGCCTCAATGACAACCTCATGATTAGAAGAAGAAAAAGCGTGATCTATCTCTTTTATGTAAAGATGATTATCGATAATTCTTCTGCCATTACAACTCCAGGGATTGGTGAACAACGATATATCAGTATTGTATGCAACCCATATTTAACTGAGAATGCGGGAAAGGTTCGATATAGAAAGCAAAGAAAAAAGAATTAAATTTTTTAATAATATTACTCATAACATTTGCAATAGTTGGGGAAAAGATCATACTGGTACTCTCTTTTTAAATAATCTGGAAAAAATTTCGTTGCAGGGAAAAGAGAGATTTGTGGATTAATGGGTTTCATATTAAAGATAAAAGATGCTTTTTTACTTGACTGTGATATATCCTATTTTCTCAATACTTGCTGACGTTAAACTATTCTGCACCGAGAGCCTGACAGAGTATGTTCCAGGTACCTGGTAGATGTGGGTCAGATTCTGGGATACAGATACATTCCCATCTCCGAGGTCCCATAACCAGGAAGTTGGGTTCCCGGTAGAGAGATCAATGTAAGAAATCTGAACCGGAGCAGAACCGACAGTCCGATCAGCCTCAAAGGACGCTGTGATTTCTCCTGGAACAGGTGTAGGGGTTGGGGATGGGATCTCCCCCGATGTCACTGTTATGGCTTTGTTGAGAGTTGCCATTCCACCGGTCTGATCATTCATTGCTTTCAGTGTCACAGAATAGATACCAGGGGTAGTATAGGTATGGATCGGGTCTCTGTCTGTTGAAGTTCTTCCATCACCAAAGTTCCAGAAAAACGAGGACGGGTTACCCAGCGACTGGTTCGTAAATTCCACCGTCAAGGGAACTGCTCCCCATGTCGTGTTCAGTGTGAAGAAGGCATGAACCTGACCAGGTGTTGGACGACCTGAAGAGGAGATTGTATGGTTTGCGATGATGTTTGAAAAAGTCCAGGAATTCACCGGTCCGACAAGAGTACCGTTTACCGAGACGTTCATAAGGTCAGCCCCCGGTTTTGCCTGGGCAATGTAGGTTGCTATTTGAATACCGGGGATATGATTGATTCCCGTTTGGATGTAGAATCGTCCAGTCATCATGCGATGCATTAATGATCTGGGCTACCCTGACTAGAGGTGCTGTGTCCCAACTGCCTGATCCATCTACTACCTCATAGGGAACTAGAGAGTATCCGGTTTCTTTGGGATCCTGTAGATCTGACCAACCAGATCCCTCTGGGTTGCTCCAATAGTTACCAGCGAGGTATGGTCCTCCTATCACATTGATTCCCGAAACCGGGCCTGTTGGATGATTCCAGGTGAAACATCTCGTACTATCATTCATGAAGATATTCTGATTATTTGCGAGAATATTGTTATAGATGGTGAAATTGCCCGGTTTTGTGTAGGTACCATCAACCAGAATGCCGGCTTTTACACTCTCCCGAATGATGTTGCCGGTCATCGTGACATTATACTGGTTACTGTACGTAGTTCGAATCCCAATGGTATTATTCGTGAGCAGGTTGTCACTTACCGAATTGTTTAGACGTGATCTGATCATTATTCCGGCTTGATAGTTGTCATATATCGTATTTCCAATGACCCGTGCGCTGGGTTCACAAGAATATATGCCATACATACCATTCTCATAAGCAACATTTCCGGAGATATTAGAATAATATCCATACCCACAATCTCTAGGATCTATTCCACCGCAATCACCTCCTCCTGCCATGATACCATATACATTGTTCCGAAATGCACGGTTTCCATACACGAGTGAGCTGTCTCCTCCGGTATATATCCCCATACGTTTGTTCAGGAAAGCTGTATTGTTCATTATTACGCAATTCCTGCCGTAATGCGGTGTAGAATAAATTCCATTACTGTTCAGGTATGCTGTATTGTTCACGATCGTTCCATATGCTCCTCCAACATATATCCCCGTATAGCCATTATCAGAGACGGTATTACCATTGACCAGTGAATTGTTTCCATCAAGCCTCATACCGTAATAAAAATCGGATATTTTGCTAAAGTTGATGATTGTTGTGTGATGTGAACCCTCCTTTCCCATTATACCGATTTCAGATGATCCGGTCAGGTTTTTTCCGTTACCATCAAGTGTTATGCCTGTTCCCTGGATCAGAATACCATACTCATATGGTGATGAGTTGAGATCATCGGTGAGATAATACGAACCTGATTCATTAATGATCACTTCACCGCTGGAATATGATCCAAGAAATGTATAATTCGTCCCGTTATACCCAGGCACAAGAGCCGTATGGTTTGATAATCCATCTGCTGATACTATTGCCACTCCACTGGAGAGCAGGAAAGAACCTAAAACAAGGACAAATATGAACCCCCCGCAATACCCGGTTTTATCATCGGTTTGAACATAATCTTTCATCATACCTACACCAATCCCCCACATTGTGGTAACAATGGATAGGTTATTAAACACCTTTATTGTTTTGTTATTATTTCTGTAAAAAAATGAAATGAAGTTTTATAAATCATCAAAAAAATATCTGGCTCTCTCTATAGTTGGTGATAAAAGGCAATTCTGTTTTGAGAACCAGTCAGAGTGTATATCTAGGTTGTATACGCAGTAAGCCGCCAAATTTCTGTTTAACTCTTCATTTACATCATACAAGAAGAATACAACTACCCAGAAAGCAAAAATGATCAGGAATAATTTCGGTATGAATGATTATTGGGACTCTGAATTTTCTACTTCAAAGATAAAGAGTTCAGAACCCTTAAAAAACTCCGTATCAATAAAAATAGATTAAAAACCTGTTAAGATACCGGACTGCTGAATCATCCCTCTCCAAGCAATTCTAAAGCTACTTCATAGGGATTCTTAGGAAGTTCTCCCATTTTTTTGTTTGAAAAGAACGTATCCGGATGAATCTGTCTGAGTTGATCAAGAGATAGTCTATCAATAATATCCTGTGCAATCTTTTCTGCCTCTTTACTCTTTCCAGGGTTTTTCATCAGATATCCCATCCGCACATGCATGAGCATCGCTTTTTTTAGATCATCTTCTGATAACTGGTCAAATGAAGCGGAGATGAAACGTTCAGGTGCTTCTGCCATTATGCTCCACTCCCGGTCTTTGTCCCCATGTGAATAGTTGATTCTCCATATGCACTCCGTAGTACACCGGTCTGGAAGATTACAAGGCCGTTTTCATTACAATTCTTTTCGTATCCTTCCCGGTCCTTGATAGCATGATATTTATTGTGTATACCGAGTTCGAGTTCATAGAGGCCCTGCATTCCGGTTCCTTCAGATTCCCTGATAAACCAGTTGTTTGAGATGAAAAGACCACCTTCATTAAGGTGGGCACTGATATCCTTCAGTATAGCATCTAGGCGGTTCTGGTCTGCATAAAGGACATGAGAAACCAGGATGATATCATACTTACCCTCGGGAAGAGATCCCAACTTTCCTTTGATCGGTGTGATCCGATCCTTCATCTCATACCTGGTAATATTCTGTTGAAGGAGCTCGGAACTTGCAGGTTGTTCAAGAACCGATGCTTTTAGATCTGGATGGATCTGGCAGGTAGCCATGGTATACAGACCATGACCACTGCTAATCTCAAGAAAGGATTTTGCATCTTTAAATCCAGCCCACCGGCTGATAACTGTCGTAATGTTCTTGAGCATCCCCCTGATCTCCTGCTCTGCATGGGATGCACCCATCAGTGGGGTCTCCTGGTCAAACGTTGTTTTTGTTTCACCACTTGTCAGGTATGTTTTCAGATCATTCCAAGGGGACTCAGGCTCTGCAAGTGCCATAATGATATCTCCCTGGTAATACCTGCTGTTTGTTACAAAATGTAGGTTGGCTGACGGTGAGACCAGATATTTCTCTCCAGAACGCCTAACGATATCCAGGTAAAAGAGCATCCCAATCAGGGGTGCCATATATTCTATGGGGATTTTAGTCCCTTTACTAATATCTTCAATTGTGGCAGATCCATTTTCAGCCATCCAGTCAAATACTTTAAGTTGCAGGGCTGCCCGGATAACCATAAACTCCTTGTATACCTGGATGAGATCATCAACTACCTCAATGACCGGAAGTTCTGGCAATTTAATTAAATCAATCTCTTCTGTCATAATTCCTCGATAATTCGGTTATTCCCTTTCCGTTTCTCACTGGTTTTCAGCCATTGTTTTCAGGTGCGTATCTGAATATCTGGGGTCAGTGTTTCGGTAACTCCGGTATGAAAATACGGGGCAAGACCGGATTGTATCTGGTAATTCACGAGGCGGAAATAAAAAAAAGGTTAGTTTGCCTTGAGGTAGATATGACCCCAGACAATCTGTCCCTTCTTCTTCTCTTTCCGCTCTCCAAGGTCACCGATGTATTCATCAAAGGTGTAGGTCTGACCGTCACATTCCTTCTCGACAGTTCCAACCTTCTTGTATCCTGGCATTGGGTAGAGGAGTTTTCCAAGGATATATGCATCTCCCTTAACCAGTTGTCCACCGACACGGCCTTCAACATCTCCCTTGATGATGACCGTTCCGCCTTCAGCGTGGGTCAGGACATGGATGAAGACATCACCCTCAATGATGATGGTTCCACCGGTCATGGCGGTTCCAACATCATTACCGGCTTTACCTTTTACCCGGATCAGACCGCCGCTCATACCACGCCAGTCACCACGGTAGGCACTACCGACATGGTTGTCAGCATCTCCTTCAATAAGGATCTCGCCGCCTTCCATACCGATTCCAAGGAATGCATCAGCATTTCCCTTTACGGTAATCTTTCCGCCTCTCATCCAGCAGCCGACGTACATATCGGCATCGCTGTTGATGAGGATCTCACCAGCTGTCATCTGCTGGCCGAACCGCTTCATCTTACGGACATTTCCGTTGACGATGATCTTGGTATCGGCTGCGGTCTCTCCAGCTTTTCCGGAAAAGGAGAAGAAGTCTCCAAGTTTCCAGACAACTTTTCCCTCATGAGCCGGAAGATCTGCGATCTCGGTCAGAGATTTCCCTGCGAACTTATCAGGGGTTACACTGTAGCATTCGAGGTACAGCTCAGGCTGCTGTACCAGGGTCATTGTTACGGTTTCCATCTTTTGCACCTCAGGCTACTTCTACTTCAAGTGCCCGTGGGCGGTACACATGGTCGTCGAACACTGCATAGTTCTCAAGGTTAACAGTGTAACTCTTGGTGAACTTCTCTTTGATATCACGCATAACCTGTGAGTTTTCAGGCATGGTGACCTTGGTCCAGATGGTGTGTCCCTTCGGCTCTGCAACAATCTCACCATTCTGGACGATAACAACTCCTTCCTTGATGGTGTAGGCAGTCTTGGTGAATGCCTCTTCAATCAGTTCTGGGTCAGCCGGGATCTTCTTGGCATCAAGGTTGTAGATAGATACGTTTCCATCTGCACCCGGAGCAAGGCTGCCGTACATGCTTGACATACCAAGAGCCTTGGCCGGACCTGCACGGGTCATCATGGCAATATCGTAGAGGTTGAGTTCGCGGTCCATGGAGGCGAGATCGGTTGCTGCAATAACCTTGTCCTTACGCTTCATGGAGTCAAGGGTTGCATCACGGGCCTTTCTGGACATGAGCCACTTGATGATACGTGGGTAGCGGCTGAATGGTCCTCCGTTCGGATGGTCAGTGGTGATAAAGGTCCGCATCAGGTCTTTTGCATAGAGTCCAATCTCAAGACCGACTGCCCACTGGATACCAATGACAGCAACGTCCTTATCATAGACAAATGGCACGATACCTGAACCGGTTTCGAGTTCAACATCACAGTTTGCCCACTTGCGGTGGTTGAGTTCCATGAGGTGGTGCTCGAATGGACCGTCTGCAGTCATGGTGGTTGTTTCATCAAGAGTGACACATCCGAGATCGACGGTGATGTTTTCAGTCTTGTTGACGTAGTCCATGACTTCCTTTGCTGCAGATCCAAAGGTTGCCCAGCTGTCACCTTTGTAGGAGTGGAACTGAAGGTGAGTGTTATGCAGAACCTGTTCTCGTCCGAACTTGTTCTTTGCTTTGTATCCCTCTGCAAGCTTCAGGGTGTCAAGGGTATCTGTATAGTTACCCGGGTTTCCAAGGTTGTTGGGGTGCAGATGTATTGAGTGGGGCAGACCAAGGTACTCGTTGGTCTCGATAAGGCCCTTGACAATCTCGGCAGGGGTGATATCGAAGTAGGGAACAGGGTCATGGATAGTGTTACAGTTCTCTCCCCATGCCCAAGCTTCTGTGCCACCTGGGTTGACGACCTTGATACCAACACCGTATGTTGCCTTCAGAAGCCAGGCGACATATGCAGCGTTGTTCTCGATCTCCTTGTTCTTGAGGTACTCAAGACAGAACCAGTTGTTACCGAATACCGGCATGGCACTGATATCGAGGATTGGTGTGTCCCTGATCTCTTCATGCACGTGGGGTGCCATGAGTGGAGGCATTGCTGCCTCGTTGACGTAGGTGTATCCCAGACGGGAGTATGCATACCCGGTCTTCCAGGTGGTTGGAATTGAGTATCCCATCTCCATCCGTTTACCCTGTTTGAGAATCCCACCACGGTAGTCACCACGGAAAAGTTTGTCTTCAGGTCTCATCTCACGTCCAAGGTTGACTTTTGGGCCAACTACGTGTGTATGGATATCCACACCACCGGCCATAACAGTCTTACCACTGGCGTCGATGCTCTTTGCCTTTGAAGAGACCTTTTCTACGATCTTGCCGTCCTTGATAGCAATATCTGCTTTGTCTCCTTTGATTCCGGAGATTGGATCAAAGACGTATCCGTTCTTGATAATCAGTTCAGACATATTCAGGCCCCCTGTGCATTGAGTTCATCAACGCGGTCAGCGATCTTGTTCAGCAGTTCCTCATCGGTAAGGAGACCCTGTGGATCGAGAACCTGTCTGAACTGGATTGGTACGTTGTCCATCCTGTATACAATTCCGCCGGTGTCAACACCACAGATACAGACCGGAATGTGCAGGTCAGAGATCTCAGATGCCATGCAGACGCTTGGATCAATTGTAACCCAGGGGTGCTTTTTGAGATGCTGGACTGCCGGAATTGGGAAGTGTGCACCTGCATCGGTTCCGATGTTGATGAACATATCAGTTTCATCACGCATTGCCATATCCACTGAACTGGTCTCACCTGGATTCATGTGGGCATAATTCTTCTTGGTAAGGTCAAGGCAATACGGGAATCCGAATGTCCAGGACCAGACTACACCAGGACCTGCGATATTGTAGTGACCACGCATTGCCATGATCGTCCACTTGGCAACCTTGTTCAGGTCACGCATAAGGGAGATTGCAATGTCGATGTTGTGGTTACGTCCATCTGAATGGGTGAGTCCCATACCGTAGAAGACAGTACCGAACCTGGCATTGGCCATGATCTCGGCAACCTGGAGGATCTGCTCTTTTGGAACATCTGCAACGACATCAGGAAGATCATCTCCATGTCCGTGCATGACCATCCTGAATGCATCGAAGAGTTCGTAGTCGTGACCTTGCTTTACCCTGACATGAATATCAGCTACGTTTGCAGTATCAGTGTACCGTGGATCGATGACGACTACGGTACGCTTCTTCTGTCCCTTTCCGGTGAAGAATCCACGAGGGAAGATAGAATACCGCGACATGTGACGTGGGTGTGCGTGTGCCGGGTTGGATCCCCAGTAAACAATCACGTCTGCACGGTTCTTAACTTCTCCAAGGGTACACGTCGGGTACCCGTTATCGAATATTGCAAGGAAAGACGGGCCGTGACAGATGGTTGCACAGTTGTCAAGGCAACCACCTGCAGACTCCATAACACGGGCTGCTGCTGCCTGACCTTCACAGTTTGTTGAACCAAACCCGTACATGAGTGGCTTTTTTGCCTTGTACAGGTGCTGTGCCGTCCATTCGATGGCTTCCTCGTATGAGATCTCTTTCATCGAGCCATCTGGCTGGCGAAGCCGGGGAAGGCGGTGTCTGTGTTCTGAGCTTCCGTGTTTGAAGATCTCAGTTCCGATTGCACAGACATTCTCGACCTCAAGCACCTTTTTTCCGTCATCAGAGACAGTGACTCTGACATCATCGCAGGAGCAGCCACAATATGGGCATCCCACATTCTCGTATACCTTTGGCATTATTCCTCACCTTTCCACATGCCGACTGCACCCTGAACCAGATGGAGAGCAGTCTTCAGTTTCTCTTCCGGTGCAGGTTCCACAGTTACTGGAAATCCACTGTATTGGGGTGTTCCGGTTGACTGGGTACGGGGAGGAACGACCTGGTTTGCCCAGACACCCTGCCTTATGTGGCAGAGACCTGGGTATACTGTCTGTCTTCCGACAACAGCTTTGACAACGACCTGACCACTCTCGCTGGTGACCCGGACGTTAGTATTCTTTAAAATTCCCAGTTTCTTCATGTCCTGTTCATTCATTTCAATGATGTTACAGGCATCGAAGTATTCCGGAGAAGTTTTCCCTATTTCCATTGCGACACCTTCTTCGAAGGCACGCTGGGTTATCATGTTTAAGATGTACTTTTCAGCCATAGGATCTCCCGAAAATCCTACTCGTCATGTTCAGGTGTTGATCAGGTCTACACCATACCACTGATTGGTTTCCTGTTTTAACAGGAGTCAGAAAGGAGGTGTATAGAATGGTACGATTCGTAGATCACGAATATGAGCCGAACCCGATCGGCTTAAGATCAACGATCTCAATTCATAATCTGAATCATTAGTTCCATCTGGAATATCATCCAGAGGAGGTTTACCAAACCTAATCTGCAATCATACATCGGTTTTAATTTATTATATAAACCCAGGGGATGCGAAAGTTAGGCATATTGACCGATTTGTGAGAATTGCCCCCTGCGCTATAAAAATTTAAATTATGGGATTTTTACTTATTTTTATGTAATCCTGGGAGTTAAAATTATGACAATATTTGTGAAAGTCAACATGAATGATTGATATTTCCTGTTGCCGCAATGTTTCTCCTAATAAATATTTTGCACGAGGTGAATAATTAGTTGTAATTTATTATTGGTTATGATTAAATTACTTTAATGAAGATGGCAGTTGGAATCCAACCAGAATCACAATGAAGATAGGTCTCATGAGTTAGGCACTATGAGCGATCAATATATGCCTAAATCAGACCGATATTATTGACAAGACGCAGATTTTCAGGAAGTTATGCATCAGGGAAAACGAGGGTATGGATCTTTCTATATGTCACAAACCACAATCTGGTTGTCAGTTGGAGGTCGTATCCCTTAAAGATTTACCAGTCATAATGCCTAATTTTTTGTGACATCTTTCAGCAGATATTTATGAAGAGTTTTATCAGGAAAAAAGTAATCAAAGGGCATGAGTATCTGTATGAAATAACTCCGTATTTCGATCCTGATACAGGGAAATGGAAGCAGAAATCAAAATACCTGGGTAAGAATGTTGAAGGAGAGCCGGTTAAAAAGGAAAAACCTGCTGTTCCAAATCAAATTTTTGATCTAGGCCAATATATTCCTCCTTTTTGGGCTGTCCACGAGTATAAAATCCTGGAAGCATTGATTTCATGCTGTTCACCTGTTGAAGCTGCAACTCTTGTAGTACTCGCGATAAATCGACTGATACAACCCTGTCCTCCTGAAAATCTGTCGACATGGTATTCAGGTACCTGTATGCCACTCCTTATACCAGGCCCGGACCTGACCAAAGAAGAGGTAATTCAGACACTCGAGAACGTATCTGATACACCTGCTACAGGTATGTTTGCCAGAATGTTCTCTCTCGTCAACAAGTTATCTGATCAGCGAGTATTGATGACACTTCAAAGTACCCCTTCCTGTCAGACCGGGATCTCTTCAAATGGTCCGGAAATTGAAGGATGTCTGGAACGGGATCTCATGATGAGATTGCATTATGATCCTGTCATGAATATTCCGGTCGGGTGTGATTTCTTCTCATTTCAAAAAGAATCTATCGAAGATTCGATTAAGCAGGTAAAATCTGGGCATATTCCCGGGGGGATTATTCTTCCCCATTGGGATTATATGTCCCCATCACTGATTCCCCTCATCATCAGAAATGAATGCCCGTTTATCATCAGAACAAATCTTGGGTATGAACCAATTTCATCGCATATATCTGAGTTAGGGGGGCAGGAGTACCATTCGACAAACATCAGGTATTACCAGGGACAAGCCTGCTATGTCAAATCATTCTCTCCAATAATCGGAGGACATAAGGTAATGGGATTTTTCCTGCATAATATTAGAAAAGAGCAATCTGATCGCTTATTATTTCACAAAAATCTGCAAAACATCAGGGATTTGATCCAGGAGATGAGTATCAGTGCCTGGATTGAAGAGGAGAAGTTGGAAGAGATTGCAGGTCCGTTTAAATCATTTTTCTCCCGTGAAGAAGCAGGTGAGATAACAACAGTACGACGTAATGAAGAAGAGATTAATCGGGCTCTTATGCAGTTTGGAAAAGACGGAGTACTCTATCAGGGTGACCTTACATGGGAATTCTGTTTTAATCTTGTTGATATCAGAAATGAATTTGAAGAAGAAATTAACAATTATATCAACGAATTTGAACGCGATTATTCTAATTTTCGGACAGAACGAATAAAAGCAGGCATCTATTTCGTTGCATTTCTAACTTTTCAGATCCGCCATTTAGTTGAAAATCGCTTGAAATCGATGAAAATTAAGCATGTTTCTACGGTTGAATCATTAATTGCAGAATTAACTCCGATACACCTGGTTAAAAGTTCTGATTTTATGGTGGTTCCAGGGCGACTCAAACGTGAACAGAAGATACTGCTCTCATTTTTTGGAGGGATTCCCTCATTACTCGATATCTAAAAAGGACTGCATGAGTATCACCGAAAGATACTCTACAGTATACTAATCGATCAGAAGACTGGTGCGAATCTAAATTTAATATGGTATTTCCGGTTTTGACATTAATCCATCATACCATAAAAAAAGGGATGATGGTCAGGTTTATTTCTGGAACTCTTTGATTGGACTTGGTCCAAGTTCCCGGATCTTGGCGCTGACATCTTCCATAACTTTACCCCATTTTGCACCCTCAGATGCTGAAACGAAGGTCATACGGAATCTCTTGTCGTCAAGACCGATGTTCTTCATCAGGGACTTGATCATGAACATCCTCTTTGCTGCCTTGTAGTTTCCTTCAAGGTAGTGGCAGTCACCGAAGTGGCATCCGGAGACGAGAACTCCGTCTGCACCGTCGACGAAAGCTTTCAGGATGAAGAGCATATCAACACGGCCCGTGCACATGACACGGACACCACGAACATCTGGCGGGTACTGGATACGGGCACCACCAGCAAGGTCTGCTCCGGCATACGAACACCAGTTACAGATGATTGCCTGGATTTTTGGGTTCCACTCGTCAGACATAGTTACTCCCCTCCGAGGAGGTATGCATCAATCTGTGCAACAATCTGTGGAGTTGTGAAGTGCTGCATCTTGATTGCACCACCTGGACAGAATCCACCACAGGTACCGCAGCCTTTACACTTTGCTTCGGTAACCTGCATGACTGTCCGTCCGTCCTTCTCTACCAGATCAAGTGCACTGTATGGGCAGAGTTTAATGCACATACCACAGCCTGCACACAGATCCTGTATACACTGGGCGAAGTATGGCTCAAGTTCCACATGCCCGATGTGGATTGGAATAGATGCTGCTGAAGCTGCACCTTCTGCCTGTGCTACTGTGTCAGGGATATCTTTTGGTCCCTGGCAGACACCAGCAAGGAATACACCGGCAGTAGTAGTTCCACAGGGGTTCAGTTTCGGGTGTGCTTCAAGCATCCAGCCATCTGCAGAGGCTGAAACACCGAACTTCTTTCTGAGGACATTTGCACCATCGATGGGCTGAACTGCTGCTGCAAGAACAACGAGGTCACATTCGATGTCAACCGGACGGTTGAGAAGTGTGTCTTCAGCAAAGACATGCAGATTCTTGGTATCAGGATCTTCAAGGATGTTTGCAACACGACCACGAATGAACTTAGCTCCTTCGTTCTGGATACGGTAGTAGAACTCCTCGTATGCCTTACCGAAGGATCTGATGTCCATGTAGAAGATGTATGCTTTGCAGCCCTCGATCTTTTCCATGATCTGGTGGGCGTGCTTGAGCGAGTACATACAACAGAATCGTGAACAGTATGCTTTGTTGACGCCACCGGTGTTGTCACGTGACCCTGCACAAAGGACGAATCCGACTGACTTTGGTGTCTGTCCATCGCTTGGGCGAACCAGGTGACCCCCGGTCGGACCGGATGCACAGATCAGACGCTCGAATTCAAGGGAATGGATAACATTCTCGTGTCGTTTGTATCCCCATTCTCTCTTCTCTTCGATTGGGATGTAGTCGTATCCGGTTGCCAGGATAACAGTTCCAACCTTATACTTGGGGAACTCGTCAACCATCTCAAGATCGATTGCTTGCTTGGTACCGCAGGCCTCGACACACAGACCACATTTGACACATGAATCAAAGTCTACGGTGTAGATCAATGGCACTACCTGAGCGTGATTGATGTAGATGGCCTTGCGTGGAGCCATACCGAACTCGAATGCATTTGGCTTAATGACTGGACAAACTGCGGTACAGTCTCCACAACCATTACAGCCACCTCCAACGATACCCTTGGCTGCTGCCTCTACGGGGTTCATGACACCACGAGCCTTCTTGCGGAGGGTGACTTCGAAGTTACCGATGTACCCTTCTACATCTTCGACTTCATGGTAGGAGAGGAGCACGATGTTCGGGTGACGTCCTGCATCCACCATTTTTGGCGCAAGGATACACTGTGAACAGTCGAGGGTTGGGAAGGTCTTGTCGAGCTGTGACATGCGGCCACCAATGCTCGGAGACTTCTCAACCAGGTAGGTTGTAATTCCTGCACTTGCAAGGTCCAGTGCTGCCTGGATACCACCAACACCACCACCAACGACCATTGCTGCCTTTTCGACAGGAACTGCCTTTGGAACGAGGTCTTCGAGGTAAATTGCCTTGGCAACTGCCATTCTGACCTGGTCTTTTGCCTTTGCAGTTGCATCGTCATGCATACCATGCATGTGAACCCAGGAGTTCTGCTCACGGATGTTTGCCATCTCAAAGCGGAACATGTTCAGGCCACCTTCCTTGGTTGCAATTCTGAATGTGGGCTCGTGAAGACGTGGAGAGCAAGCTGCTACTACAATACCGGTAAGGTTGTGCTTCTCAATGGCCTCCTTAATCATTGTCTGACCTGGAGTGGAGCACATATACTGGTAATCAGCAGCGTAAGCGACATTAGGAAGTGTCTTAGCGTACTCTGCTACATCCTTGACATCAAGGGAACCGGCAATGTTGGTTCCACAGTGACACACGAAGACACCGATTTTTGCTTCTGTATTTTCTGCCATGTCATTGCCTCCTTACAGCACCTTCTCCAGGAATGGAGCACAGTCAATTGCATGCAGATCAAGAGCAAGATCCTGTGGGCTCATACCCTGTGCAAGACCAAGCAGTTCATTGAAGTGCAGAACAGGAATGTTGTACACATCGCCGAACTTCTCTTTGATCTCAATCTGACCACGGTCAAACTGGAGCTGACAGAATGGACAGAGTTCAGTGATTGCATCGGCACCAACTTCAGAGATATTGATGAGTTTCTCGTTGGTGATGTCGAGAGCATGGACGATATCGTATCCACGGACACCGCCACCAGCACCACAGCACTGCATTTTATTACGGTACTGAACTGGCTCTGCACCGACTGCTGCTACAAGTTCTTCAAACCACATTGGGTTCTCGGTGTCACCAAAATGACGATCCTTTTGTGGTTTCATTAAGTGGCAGCCGTAGTGACAGGCAACCTTTGCTCCGGTCATTGGAGTGGTTACTGAGTCACGGATCTTCTGAACACCACAGACTTTGGGGTCGTAGTAGAGCTCGGCAAGGTGGAATACATCGATGGTTCCCTTGTATTCCATGTCGATCTCTTTCAGAACTTCGTTGACCTTGTTTCTGAGTTCCTCGTCGTGCTTGAGAATGTGGTTTACTTCCCAGATCGACTTGTAACATCCATTGCACACAAGTGCAATGTCCTTCTTCATCTGCTCAGCGAGGACAAGGTTCCGGGCTGCCATGGCGTACCAGACAGTCAGATCGATGGAACCGAATGCACCAGGTGCCGGGCAGCAGCTGGCTCCTTCAAGGGGCAGTAATTTAATGCCGACCTTTTCACTGGTCTTGATTGCGGATGCTTCACAGCCGGGGTACCGGTTTGGTGCAATACATCCGAGGAACAAAGCGTATTCGTGCACGTTTAGTCCCCCTTGAGGATACGGTCAGCGTTCTCTTTCAATCCGTAGTGGTCCAGGATCTTCTGGATACCCTTGATATATTCGGGGTACATGTGGGTTGTTGGTGGGTCAGCGGTCAGGCCAAGTCTCTTTCTTGCGGCCCGGTTGACATCGTTGTTCGGAACACCGTGACCGGAGTTGTAGATCAACTGGACGGTCTGGAGGAAGTTGCGTGGAACAATGTCCTTCTTGAATGCAAGATTCCGCATTGCCATGATGACATCGGTTGGAGCGATGTCACGTGGGCACCGGTCAGTACATGAATAACAGGTGGTACATAACCAGAGATCTGGGTCGGTTAATGCTTCGTTCTCGAGTCCAAGTACATTCCGGCGCATGAACAGGCGAATCCTGTATGTGCTGCGGGGTGCAGATGGGCAGGAACCGGTGCAAGTACCACACTGGTAACACATATTTGCGATTGTGCGGCTTGTCTTTATAACGTCCTTTGTGAACTCTGGATTTGACTGACTGTTGTGATATCTTGTGTCAGCAAGTTTTTTGTTCAGTTCAGGGTTGTCGTAACTTTTTGCAGCCATTTCTATCCTCTTTTACTGGCCGACCGCCTTCAGTTCGACCGAGCCCATTCCTGATGCCTTTTCCCGAACCATTGAGGTTCTGGCAGTACAGAGTTTGGCTTTGATCTTCTTGAACAGGTCAGTCTCTTTGCCCTTGATTCTGACTGAGTCACGCCTGAGGTAGATAATGTCCTCACCAGGACAGGCGTTTACACAGGCACCACAGAGGATACAGAAGTCTTTGTTGACTGCGATGTTTGCCTCAATCTTACCGTGCATCTCCTTTGCAGGAAGCGGGGATGGGGTATAAATCGCGTTTGCTGGGCAGACATCGACACAGGTTGAGCAACCTCCCGGACACTTTTCAGGATGGAAGGTGATCTCTCCCTCAAAGATCTTGTTGACTGTGATTTCTTCGGTTGGGCAGTTGATGGCACACCAGCGGCAGGTGCAACAGTCATCCTCGATGATGCTGACCTTTCCAAGGTTTACCTTCCCTGACATCTCACGGGTTACTTTGATGGCATCGTTTGGACAGGCTTCTGCACAGACATTACATCCGTCGCAGTAGTCACTGTCCCAGATAACGCGACCTTCAACCTTTCCAACTTCCGGAGTGTAAGGTTTATGCTCAACAGTTAATGCCTGACAGAGATTTCCGCAGATACCACACTTGGTGCATTTCTCATTGTCGACCTCGAAATCAATCTTTAAATTGACTCCCTGGCCTTTGGCTAGACCCTCACAGTCCTGACCCTCAAAGAGTGGGACGTCACGGTCTATTGCATCACGTGGGCATACATCCTGGCAGATGTTGCAGCGGACACATTTCTCATCATCGATAGATGTGCCCTTATCATAGGTTGGGAATCCCTCTTTCTCAAGAATTGGGAGCCGTTCTTCGTTGTTTATCTTCAGAGAGAGAGCTGTGAAGGGGCACATGATGACACAGACACCACAGTATGAGCATTTTGTCTCATCAATGTGGACGCTTGCTGCATCACAGACCAGACCACGCTGGACTCCTCCAACAGCTCCAACAGCTATTGCTTCTTCAGGACAAACCTCGCGACAGATTCCGCAGCCCGTGCAGATATCATTGTCGAGGATGAGGTTGTTGACCTGCTGAAGAAGCCGCTGCTCCATGATAACCCGGGATCCATCATAGGACTTCGAGTACTTCGGAAACAGTGTTGACATTAAGATACCTCGTAAGTGTTCACGATTTCGGTTCTGATAATATACCCTGGACGTGCCTCAGGCGAATGCCTTATTAGGCGTTTGTCCCGACAGCTGAATCACATCGTACGGGCATGCATCAACGCAAATCCCGCATCCGGCGCAAAGTTCATGATTCACATCAAGAATAATTGCGTCGCCATTTATGACCTTATAAATCTTATCGGTCGCAGAGGCCTCGGATGGAGAGATTGTGTTGAGTTCCAGCGCATTGACCGGACATGCCACCACACAATTGTTACAGCCGGAGCATCGCTCAATGTTCACATGTACTGCAAATGCCATATCTTACGCA
This sequence comes from Methanospirillum lacunae, assembly GCF_003173355.1. Taxonomy (NCBI): domain Archaea; kingdom Methanobacteriati; phylum Methanobacteriota; class Methanomicrobia; order Methanomicrobiales; family Methanospirillaceae; genus Methanospirillum; species Methanospirillum lacunae. The sequence goes on from NZ_QGMY01000008.1 coordinate 164,563, forward strand.
CCAGCCTGATCGATTAAAATCGACTGCACAAAGGTTGTAGGAAAATATAGATAAAGGTATTGAATTTTATCGCGTTTTCTGCCCTTTTTTCTAATAAAATGTAAATTACTCCTTTTTTATCTACGCCTCAAAATAAGTGATATTATTTATACACTTGAATGTATCTATCATGATTGTTCATTATGATTGTAAATTTGATTTTCACATAAATATCTGCGAATATTTGATTAATTTACAAATAGGTCTCAATTCACGTTGTTTATTCGTGCGCAGGGGTTAATAAAATCCAGAAATCCAAAAATATCTGATATAATGCATATTCCTCGGTTTCAGGCTATAATTTGGGATATTTCAAAAAAAAGTCTCTCCATTTTCGGCCAAATTGTCCATATTTTTCTTATGCGTGCAACAATTTCCGTTAAATCAAAATTCAAGGGATAAATTTTCACTAGATTCTGTCAACTTTCATGCGCCCAACCTGATAGTGACCTGGCGTGCCGCACCAAAAAGGTCTGTGTCTGAAGGTATTATGCTTAAATGTAATATCTTCAGAAGAATCACCCACCATTAATCAACATGAAAACGACCCGGTGAGCACTTATAATTGTATCGGATTCATCCAACTTTTTCAAAGGCATTCACATTGTCCTCTTAGAAAACTATCATTTTCTTATATTGTTAGATGTTCAACCCTGGTGAGCTGAGAATCCCTTCATCTACACAGACTTGAGAAAATGATATTTCCTGACTACCTGGATCCTTGAATATTTTAAACTTGGTTTATATCACTGATTCTTTGGATTGGGACCTTGTGAGAGTATGAAAGTTTAGCCACTATTAATAATACCTGGTTTAGTAGGATTCTGAATAATGTATGTAAAGAATGGTGGAATAAAACTGTGTTCTCTTTATACTTTCATGCATAACTTCGTTTCATGTCTCATGCTTTATCGCCTGTATATCTCCTCGCTGTTCTCTCAATGATTCTGCTCATCCCTACTGGAGGGGTATTGGCAGAGGATACACTCTCTTCTGCATCTCCTAAACAGCACACGCAAGACCTGACATTTTATACTGAACAACTCCCACCATATAATTATCAGGAGAATGGGTCTGTAAGGGGATTTTCCATAGATATTCTCAATGATATCAGTGCAAAATCAGGATTAAACCTCTCCCCTGAAATGATACACGTCGTTCCATGGGAGGAGGGCTACGAGGCTGCTCTTAACGGAACCAACACAGTTATCTTCTCAACTGCCCGAATTCCTGAACGAGAAAACCTGTTTAAGTGGGTTGGACCGATATCCAATGAACGGTATGCTCTGTTCGCTCCCAATGAATCATCCGTTTTGATAAATTCTCCAGATGATTTAACACATTTTAGAATTGGTGCAATATCCGACGATGCTTCTATCTCCCAGCTTCTTGCGAGGGGGGTAAATGAGAGCAGTATTGTCACTGCAGATACCATATCAGATCTCATCTCGATGATACACGACAAGAAGATTGATCTCTGGGTATATCCTGAAATCACAGGACGATATTATATTGGCCAGATAACCGGGGATTATAATTCATTTGTACCAGTGTATACCTTTGAAGGAGTTGGAATCTATTATGCTTTCAGCAAGGATGTTTCAGATGCAACAGTCAGTTCATATCAGAACGCTCTTGATGAACTGAAGCAGGAGAAGAATGAGACCGGAGTGAGCAGATATGATCAGATCCTCGGGCAGTACATCCGTTCATATAGTGCTGTAATAAACTCCAATACAAAAATATAACGTTAATGAGGGGTTTTTCATTTCCCTCCACCTTTTTTTAAATGAAATAAAAAACTAGACTTTGGTGGTTACCTGATCCAAGGTATTAGGCCTGGTCAATAGACAGTTGAATGAAAAATCAGGATATTACTCTGGCTGTCACCACTTCTTCTTCCGGTTCGAGTGGAATGAGTATCCATGCACAGATATAGATCAGGATCCCGGTTCCGCAGGTAAATAATAGTAATAACGCGATTAACCTGATGATCACCGGATCAATATCCAGGTATTGTCCAATTCCACTGCACACTCCACCCAGGATTTTATCGTTTCGGGATCGATATATCCGTTTATCAACCATGACATATCATGTTCATATCAATACCCAAAAATTGTACTCCCTAAATTGAGCCAGACTTATATCATGAATGACAAACTCAAATCACTTTCCGGTGATACACAACTTGTACCTCCCAGGAATCGCCATCTCATCCTTCTTATCATCCTGGCCTGTGGATTTATCGGAGTTGTTGATATTCAGATCGTTTCAATTGCTCTTCCTACGATCACACACCTGTTGAATGCCTCAGTTGGCCAGACACAATGGATAGCGACCAGTTATGTCATCACCGTTCTTTGCACAGTATTATTAGTTGGAACCATATCTGCCGGGATTGGTAAAGGCAGAATACTAAAAGCCGGAATACTGGTATTTACAATAAGTTCTCTTGCCTGCGGTCTTTCCACCACTCTCGGAGAATTGATCTTCTTCAGAATACTCCAAGGTCTTGGTGCTTCGCTGATGATGAGCGTTCTCATGGCTTTAATCATCGAAATCTTCCCTCCTCATGAGCGTGGAAGGGCGATGGGTCTTAACACAGCTGTGATAGCACTCGGCCTTATTGTAGGTCCGTCTGCCGGTGGGTTTATTGTTGATACAGCAGGATGGCCGTTTATATTCTTCTTCAATATCCCGGTGGGCACCCTGCTCTTCCTCGGTGCTCTTCACTATCTCCCTGCTGATCGTATCGTGAAAGGGTACAGGTTCAGCGATTATACCGGTGCTATACTCCTCGTTCTCTTCATGGCAGCATTAGCCATGGTTTTTAACACGCTTGCGAATCCACCCATCCAGGCCGCTTATCTGGGAGTCTGGACTGGTCTGTGGATAATTCTTTTTGTTGCCTTTATCCTTCGTGAGCGATCTCACTCGCAGCCTCTATTATATACCAGCATCTTTAGAAATTCCAGATTTGTTCTTCCTTCAATCAGTCTTGTCCTCTATCTCGCTGCAACCTTCATCCTTCTCACCGGTCAGCCGTTTTACTTTCAGGGTGTGATGGGTCTCTCTCCCTCCCATGTCGGCCTCATCGCATTGATCACTCCGGTTACGATGATTCTTTCAGCTCCTCTCTTTGGAATGATATACGACCGGACAAAGTGGCGGGGATATACAGTCACCGGACTTAGCCTGATGGGATTTGCTTATTTTGGCTGCGGTGTTGCATTTTACCGCATGGAGTATCTTCTCATTATCGTTTTCTTTGTTGCAACCGGAATTGGCAGGGCGATATTTCAGGGGCCAAATGTGATTGAGATCATGGCTGCAGTCCCTCCCTCGCTCCAGGGAATGGGATCAGGACTGATAACGACCCTGATGTATCTTGGCATCATGGTTGGTATCTCGCTCACTGCCATCCTTCTGACAACTGGACTTGCAACATCAGGATATTACGGTCAGGTTCTTGATGCAGATCCCCAGGTGCTTGCAGCAGTATTTGGACAGATTATGGGCATTGGGGGGTTGCTCTGCCTTACTGGAGCGGTATGCTCTTTTAAAAGGAAACATTCAGATGGATAAAAAAGGTTTTTTCTGTCTAAACAGAAAACCCCACAACATTGTACGCTAAAGGATCAATATTATGCGTAATTATTGTGAATATTCGATCTCTTCTTTTGGGATTATCTCTGATTCCTGATTCGGACATGCATCCGGGCATTGTATCTGGTGTAGCCTGATGATCCCGTTACATGAACTGCAGACATAAAATTCATCCTTCCAGCATTCAGGACATGCCCATCGTCCACAGATCACACATTGCCGCAATGAAGGAACAGGGGCAGCCCGGTGGCAGAGATCGCAGATATACCGCGAAAATGACTCGCTGTCCCTGACTGGTGGCTCACCCTGTCTGCGAATCTCACCAATCATGGAGCGAAGATGGGAGTAAAAACTCCCTGTCTGATCACTTCCTGCCGGTTTTTTCTGTTGCCAGGGAATTTTCCAGGGCATTGAGCCGACCTTCGAGATCTTCCAGAGTGGTTTTCATCTCGCTCTCAAATTTTTTCAGCGTCACAATCCGCTCTTCATCGCGGGTAAGTGCTGCATTTCTATCTTCCTTGAACGAGTTCAGGACCGGTCTGCGTACCAGTGACCACTCCTCAACAAACCGCTCAAACTTTCGGTCTAGGTACTCATCGACCCTGCTTTCAACAGGCCTGCTTATTGCAATTCTGCCACCTGATCCCTTGAAGAAGTAATACACCAGGAAGATTACCAGGATAGCAAGAATAACAATCAGAAGTATTTCTTCCGGAGTCATTTCACTTTCTCCTTCAGCAGGCGGACACGTGTTTCGAGATCGCTTAGTTTGGTTGATGTTTCCCGTTCAAATGACTTCAGACCTACAAGTTCATCCTGAACACGGTGGAACCGCTGGGTGAGATCGGTAAGATCATTTCTGGTGGAGAGCTGCCACTCTTCGATGATCAAACTCATTCTGCGGTCGAGATATCCGGAGAGGTAGTTATCAAACTTCATACTTTCTTCTCCAGTTCTTCGATTGCCAATTTCAAATCTGAAGTACGTTTTTCCAGATTAGATTTTTCAACCACCAGTCTCTCCACTTCATATGAGAGGAACTCAAGTTTCTGTTTCAGATGGCGGAGATCATCATCAGTCACAAGTCCCCACTCTTCAATGACTGCTTCCGCATTACGGTCAAAGAACGAGTCGAGTTGTTTGTCAAAGGTAGGGATTGAATCGGCTATCGATCCAGGCAGTGAACTTAGTTCCTGCATGTAATTCTTGGTTCTGGTAAATGTTGGATACATACCCATCACAGAATTTTCTTCTCTTCATCCTGAATCTTGGTCAGCATTCTGTCGAGTTTCTCATCCTTGATCATATTCTCAAGTTTCTGGATCCTTCCTTCAACAAGTTTCTGTTTTACAAAGATGTCAGATTGAAGGGCTGCATTCAGATCTTCGATTTCACGCATCGATGAGAGTTTATCTTCACTTATTCTGAGCAAAGATGGTCCTTTAGTACTTGAATCTTCTTTAAGAATACTAAGTTTTTCCCGCTCAAGTTCAAGTTCAAGTTTCCTGTTGTTGGTTTTCATCAGGCGGATTTCACGAACTATGAGGAAGATAAAGACAATAACTCCAAAGATGATAGCAATACCAATAAGCCCGTCGTTTGTAAACGTGATATCCACGCCTACCCCTCCAGTAGTTTGGTCGTATATTCAAGACCCTTATCTGATCCAGCCAGGTATACGAGGTCTCCGGTTGCGAGTACGGTAGTGTCACCCAGGGGTATGACGGTATCAGCCCGTTGTACTGCAATAATCATGACATCGGGTGGTATAGTCAGGTTCTGGATTGACCTTCCAGATGCTGTTGCAGCTTTCACCTGGGCAGCATGTTTCTCACCCTCACTCTCGGCAAGCAGTTTTTTCAGGTTTGCTGCGTCTTCTGGTTTGAGCGATTTCAGACCTCCCTCTACTGCTGCATTGAATCGTGATGTTGGAACAAGGTCTTTGATGCGTGCTGCAGTCTCACGTCCGGCTTCCCCAATCTTTTCTCCTATCGGGGTGACCTCTTCTACAATCTTTGCAGAGACTTCTTTAGCTTTCTCGTGAAGATCCTGGGCAGCCTGGCTCGTTCCCTCTCTGATGCCGGCAGTCTTTTCAGAGAGTGTTTCACCGATATCCTGGACTCCCTGGTTGATCTTTCCGGCAAGTTCTCCGGCTGCGTCTTTTACCTGTTCAGTAACCGGCACCTTTCTTTTGACATGCACGTCAGTGCCATCAGTGATGCCTAGTTTCTTGAGATCCTCTTCACTGATCCTGATCTGACCCTGCTCTACGAGTGCGTCAGCGTACACGGTAAGAGTGATTGAAGCCCCTTCGGGAGTCGCAACCTCAACCTCGGTTTTATCTTCAATCCCGATTTCTGTAAGCAGGCTGCTATTGACTCGTGCTCTGCCGCGACCAGGCATGGCACGTTTTATTGCCCGCAGGATAACTTCCTCCATACTGGATAAAAGGCATCATTGGCATATAAAATTTATGAGATATTCTAAAAAATTAAGCCATGTCGTGTCATAAAATTGTTATTTTCAGAATACTCAACCTTTCGCGGCCTATATGGGTGACCCGGTATTATTTCTGATCCTGTAAGATGTTTTCCAGTTCAGGAACTGGACAGACCGGTGTGGCCGATGCAGCACAGTTCCAGTCTTCAAGTACAGTCTCAAGCGAGGTGGTCTGGGTAATCTCCTCACCTATCGTATCCTCCACCCCTGATATCCGAAGCATCCTTCTTACCTGCCAGGTGGCATCTGCAATTCTGAGTTTTATCCCGGCAGTAGTGAGTTCCTGGTAGAGGTCAACGATCATATCAGATGCAGAGACATCAACAATCGGTGACGTACTCATGTCAAGTAGTACAAGCCTGACCGTTGGATCTTCTGCAATCAGTTCCTCTATGCGGTCTTTGACCATCTCGGCATTGGCAAAGATCAGCGGAGCATCAACCCTGATGATCAGGATGCCGGGTATTGCAATATTTTCCGGATGTCTAATCCGGTCTGCGTACTGTCTGGTATTGGGAACCCGTCCCAGAATGGCAATTCTTGGTGTTGTTACCCGGTATAAGATATCGGTAAGAGAGAGGATGACACCGATGAACACACCTGAAAGGATACCAAACAGCAGGACTCCTGCACATGTGGCAATGGCTATGCCAAATTCGTTTCTACTGATTTTTGCTATCCTTAAAAGCCCCTTCACATCAACCAGTCTGAGAACAGCCACGAGAATGAGGCTTCCGATGATTGCTTCAGGCATTCTGGTGAAAAGACCGGTGAGGAACAAGGCAACAATAGCAGTGAGGACTGCTGCAATGACCCCGGTTATCTGAGTTACAGCCCCATTAATCTCATTAAGTGCTGTCCGGGAAAAACTGCCTGCAACCGGAAAACCCTGAAAAAGGCTGGTTGCAATACTTGTTGCACCGAGAGCAAGAAGTTCCTGGTTTGAATCGACTTTATAATGGTATCTCCTGGCAAGAGATGTCCCGATACTCATGTCTTCAACATAGGCAAGGAGAAAGATTGCAAATGCAAGAGGAAATATGAACTGAACATCATTAAATGAGATATTGGGAATGATGAAACTGGGAAGTCCTGCCGGGATGACCCCAACTTCCTGAACACCGCGTGATGCCAGATCTGTATAGTTCATAACCAATATTGAGAAGATAACTACAATCAGGGCAGCCGGGAGTTTTCTGCATCTTCGTTCAGCACAGAGAAGAAATGCTATTGCACCTACTCCAATTACAACAGTTGGGAGATTTGCTGAAGGAAGATGGGTGATAAGGTATATCAGTTGATCGAAAAATGCTCCTGATATTGATTTAATGCCGAATATCTTGAACAACTGGCCACAAATTATGACTAATCCCATTCCTGCAAGAAATCCTTTAAGGACAGTTTCTGATATGAGGTTGACAATAAACCCGAGCCTGAATATACGTGCAATAATGGCTAAACATCCAGCCATAAGAACAGTGAGTGCTGCAAGGGAGGCATATCGTGCAGCATCAATTCCAACAAGCATCCCTAGCATTGCTGCAGTCAGGATGGCTTCTGATGAACTCGGCCCGATGTTCATCTCCCTGATGGTGCCAAAGAGACAGTAGACAAGTGGAGCAACAATACCGGCATATAACCCATATTCAGGGGGAAGTCCGGCAAGTTGTGCATATGCCATGAGTTCAGGAATAGCAAATGCGGTAAGGGTAATGCCTGCAATAATGTCTGCACGGAATAGTTTCTTAGTATATACTGGAAGCCATCCGGTGATTGGGAGGGTTGCTGCGAGTTCTCCTCGAATAGTGGCCCAGGAAGGTTGATTGATCTGCATATGTTCAATACGGTATTGGATACAAAGTAGCAGGATTATATGAGTATATGGGCAGGTATTGCCCTACTCTACCAGAATTTATACAATTAAAAACCGCTGCATCTCAGTAGTGGTGGTAGATACTGCTGTATTAATATCATTAATGATGTCTGTTATCTGTTGCGCTACTGATAGTGCTTCTTCGGCTGTAGAAGAAGAATTCATTGCATCTTTGGAGGTCTGCCTGACATGAGTACTCATTTCATGAACGCTTGCAGTAATCTCCTCAAAGGATGCTGCCTGCTGTTCAGATGATGATGCAACAGCATCCATATTGGTTTTGATCTCCTGAACTCCTTTTGTTAGTGATGAAAAGATCTCAAGAGTCTCACGAAGAGAAGTACTGCCGTCTTCAATAACTGATTCTGCTTCTTTCATCGCTGTAGTAGCACGTGAACTCCGGTTATCAAGTTCAGAAATCATTGTGGCGATTTTCTGGGCAGCTGTGCCAACCTGTTCAGCTAATCCCTTTACCTCTCCGGCAACAACTGCAAATCCTTTCCCGGCATCCCCGGCTCGTGCAGCTTCTATCGCTGCATTGAGTGCAAGCAGATTTGTCTGATCTGCAATATCTGAAATAATATCTGTGATTCTGCTGATCTCTACCATCTGATCACGAATTTCAAATATAATTCCTGTTGCTTCACCTGATACTTTTCTTATACTCTCCATGCCCTCTTCAGCACTTGCTGCAGCAGTAATTCCTTTCCTGGCGAGTTGGTCAGCTTCATTTCCAGATTGAGCTACGGCTTCCACATTAGCAGATACTTTCATCACATGATTTGTCAGATCCTCCATCCCCCTCAGAACCTGAACAATCTCTTCTTCGCTCATCTCTGCATTGGCCCTGGTGCTGTCAGCATTAGCTGCAATAATCCCTGCTCCCCTCTGGACATCTTCAATACCGGATTCAGCCATCTTGGCCTGGGATTCAAGATCTTTCATCTCGGTACCTATCACACCAAGGGCACTGGACACTTCAAGCCCAATCTCATTCATGGCATGCTCAAATGCAACAAAATCTCCTTTTACCTCAACTTTGTTTGAGAACCTTGCAGTGAAGTTGCATTTTGAGTATTCTGATGCAAGCCGTATGGCTTCATTGATTGGAATAATCAGTGACAGAAGTGTTGTATTAAACCCTTTTACAATCTGCTGATATGATCCATGGAATTTTATCTCGTCACCTCTGGCTTTGAGATCTCCTTCAGCAGCTCGTGATGATATCAGTTCAAGTTCGGTTATTACTCCGGTAACAGCGTTACTCATTTCGATGAGAGCAGGTGTTATCTGATCATTCTCACTTTTTGGAGTTAGACTTGTAGAAAGGTCTCCCTGTGCTATTCGCTGGAGTGTTACCACGACCTCCTGTTCAAGAAAATCAGAAAACCTGTCTGCCATACCTGCCATGTCCCCAATCTCATCTTTTCTAACAAGGGTAAGCCTGGTATTGATCTCTCCTCTGCTCATCCTGTCAAACTGGTTCATAACCTGATACAATGGTTCGGTGATTGATCGTGTCAGGGAAAAAGCGATGAACAGGGAAATAATGATGATAACCAGCGCGACAACTGTCATAAAAGTTATCGAGTTTTTTACCTCGATTGAGCCTGCTTTTGCTGTAATTTCAGCCTGACTGAGTACTATCTGTTTGAGCTGGTCAAAGGTAGCTACTGTTGCCCGTCTTGCATTTGCATGGTCACCACCGTTTTTAATGGAGGTAAGTGCATCCTGCTCCTTTTTTGCTTTTTCAAGTTCAAAAACATCGACAGCTGTTTTTTTGTAGGTCACCCATTGCGTTTTAAATGTCTCAAAGACTTTTTCTTCCTCTGGTGTCATTGATGAAGAACTTAAATTCTGGATCTGACTCTCAATATTTGTAATTTCAGTCTTCAACCGGTTTTCATCCTGTTCACGCTCATCAATGATAGCCATGGATCTGAATACAAGAGCCCTCATTGAGTTCAATGAGACCTCCATACTTGCTATCTCTGTAAGGGGAATGGTATTTTCAGTATACATATGGTCCATCTGCCTGGAAATGGTGTTCATTCCTGAAAATCCGATAACCCCAATCAGACACATAAGGAGGGTAACCAGCACGAACCCTCCTATTAACTTTTGACCTATTCTGATATTGTCGATGAACTGCAGTCGTATCATACTAAGTGCCTCCGGTCTCATCCCACCGATGAGTAATACAATGAATTCACGTATCACTACATCAAAGTAAGGGATGGGAGAGTTCCGGAAAGCAGGGCTATAAAAAAGAGAGGTCTATAATGTAACCTTGAATTTTTTCATTTCATCGGTTGTGGTTGCAACAGAATCATTAATATCTGTAATAATTGATGTAATCATTTCTACAACTGACAGTGCTTCTTCTGCTGTTGCTGATGAATTCATTGCATCTTTTGCAGTCTCTGAAACCAGACTGTTCATCTCTGTTATACTTGCAGTAATCTCTTCAAAGGATGCTGCCTGTTCCTCAGTCGCACCAGCAACACTTGTCATATTCTTGCTGATATCTTCTACAGAAATAGTGAGCTGGTTAAACGCCTGAACGGTCTCTTTTAGAGCATTTTCACCGTACTCTATTGCCTCTCCTGCCCCTTCCATGGCTTTTACTGCCATTGTACTCTTTTTCTCAAGGGTACTGATCATAGCAGCAATTTTTTGGGCTGAATTACCGGTCTGGTTCGCAAGTTCTTTAACCTCACCGGCAACAACCGCAAATCCAAGACCTGCATCACCAGCCCGGGCAGCTTCAATTGCAGCATTGAGTGCAAGCAGATTCGTCTGCTCTGAAATATCAGTGATGATATCGATGATCTTGGTGATCTCAGTCATCTGATCTCCAATCTCTTTGACTAAAGCTTCAGCTTCTGAAGAAGAGTGTTTGATACTCTTCATCCCCTCTTCAGTCGTTGCAGTAGATAGAATCCCGGTTTTAGCCTGGCGATCAGCTTCAGAGGCCGACTGAGCAACGGCCTCAACATTCGTTGATACCGATGTTATTGTGCTCGTAAGATCCTCCATTGCACGTAAAACCTGTGCTATTCCTTCTTTGCTTTGTTCAGCGTTATGTTCTGTCTGCTCGGCATTCCCTGCAATTATTCCGGCCCCTCTTCTTACATCTTCAATTCCTGATGTTGCTTTTCCTGAGTGGTCCATGAGGTCTGTCATCTGTTGTTCAACAACTTTAAGTGCTGACGAGACTTCAGTTCCAATCCTGTCAAGAGCATCTCTAAAGTCCTTGAAATCACCTTCAATCCGGATTTTTGGATTAAACCGGGCGGTAAAGTCACAGTCAGCGTACTGTCTTGAAAGAGTAATTGCCTCATTTACCGGGCTTATGAGTATATCCAGGGTAGAATTAAAGCCAAGTATTATCTCCTGATATGAACCCTGGAGTTTTCCAGGGGTTCCCCGTGCAGAGAGGTCACCTGCTGCTGCTTTTGATGAGATCTTCTGGAGTTCGTTGATCACAGTTGTAAGAGAAGTAAGGGTGTTTGAAAGTGCAGGAGAAATCTGGTCGGTTTCACCCTGACTCGTGATTGAAGAGGTGAGATCGCCGGCTGCTATGCGATGCATGGTCTCAACAACATTATGTTCAAGATAATCACTGAACTGGTCAAACATTGTGGCCATTTCACCAATCTCGTCTTTCCTGGAAAGTCGCAATCTTGCACCAATGTCCCCGGTTTTCATCAGTTTAAACTGGTTTATGACCTGATGAAGGGGGTTGGTGATACCCTTAGTCAGGAAAACTGCTATTGCAAGAGCAATGATTGCAACAATAATTCCAGTGCCAACCATTAATGGAATAATACGGTCTTTTTCTGCATGTCCTGCCTCAGCAATATTCTTTGAATCAACAAGAATACCCTGCTTGAGGGAGGCGAATGTATCAGCCGTAGCCCGCCTGGTATTTGCATGCTGTCCTCCGTTTGCGATAGATGTCAGGGCATCGTTGGTTTTTCCATCCTCAAGAAGGGAAAAGACATTTTTTGCAGCAGATTTGTAATCAGCCCACTGGGTTTCAAATAATGTGAGATTTGCCTGCTGCTCGGGACTGAGTGATTCCTGCTTGAGTTTACTAATAAGGTTGTCTATGGTTTGAATCTCGGTCTGCATTCTTTCCAGGTCCTGCGGCCTTTCAGCAGGAACTGAAAACGTCCGGAAAACAAGGGCACGAATTGAGTTGAGTGAGGTTTCAATGCTTGTAACTTCATAAAGAGGGACAGTTCCATCAGAGTAGACTTTGTCCATCTCATTGCCTATGGCATTCATACCAAAAAAACCAATAAGCCCTATTGAAGACATGAGGATTACTACAAGTATAAATCCACATATGAGCCTGGTTCCAATTGGGATGTCATTAATTTTCTCTAAATTCCTATGCATATTTTACCAAATATCCTTGTATCTCTAACTTATCGAATCCGTTGCTAATATCTTATGTCGCTCTGTTAGGATTATGATGTTTCTGATATTGAGATATCAGAAAAATGTGGTATTACCATATTGTATATATTTATAATTGCCGTAATTGTCGTAATTGGGCAATAAAAATATGGCGTAATATCGACATAGTTAATCATCTCAGTGACAGATAACTGGTAATGAATGAGTTTTGGCGTAAGATCGTTCATATGGTCTTCGGCCTGCTTATCACGCTTTTGATATACTATGTTCCAAAAGAGAGTACCCTCATAATCCTTGGTGTAGGATTACTTGTCGGGCTCTGGTTCATCGATCTTGAGATGCGTAAAATCAATGTTCCGCTGATACACGAACTCATATTCCATCTTGAGCGTCCGGGTGTTTTTCCTGGTAAAGGGGCTTTTTATTTTGTATTTACTGCCCTTGTTACCCTGATTCTCTTTCCATCAGTTGTGGCAGCCCAGGGTATACTCATTTTGTCAGTGCTCGATGGAATGGCTACCATTATTGGTTTGCGATATGGCAGGATCAGGATCATTAATCACAAATCCATAGAAGGTTCAGGCGGAGCAATAATCGTGACTTTTATTGTTCTGTTATTCTTTATGGACCCGGTTAAGGCAGCAGTTCTTTCAGTGGTTGCCGGTATTGTTGAACTTGGCAGTCCCATTGATGACAATCTGCTTCTTCCGATAATCATCGATCTGCTCCTGGTGCTACTGCCCTGGTGATAAAGTGCACCAGGGTCTACTTCTCTCGTGATTTGAGCAAGGTAAGCAGACTTTTTATAATCTCAACTGGCCTCGGAGGATTTCCCGGGATCTTCAGATCTACCGGGATGACGGTATCAATCCCGCCAAGTACTGCGTATGATCCCTTCCATATCCCGCCTGTGCATGCATCATCTCCGATTGCTATCACTATCTTCGGGTTCGGTGTAGCATCATACGTTTTCCTGAGTGCATCAGCCATGGCACAGGTCACTGCCCCGGTGACCATCAAAGCATCTGCATGTCGTGGTGAAGCGACAAATGTGATTCCAAAGCGTTCAATGTCATAATACGGGGAAGAGAGGTTTCCAAGTTCAATCTCTGCTGCATTATCGCTTCCACAGTCAACCTCCCTGATTGCAAGGCTTCTGCCAAACAGTCGTGTGATCTCCTGGTGGAGGGCAGTGTTGAGTTCTTCTATTTCCTGATTCTCTCTGACTTCCTTTGTTTCCTTGGTTTTACTTTTCTCCCTTATCCCCCGGTTATCCGGTTCATTTCCGTTAGGATACGACTTGAGTGAAGTTTCACTGCAGAGCGGTTTTTTAAAAAGATTTACAACAGTTTCAATCATGGTATCAGAGATCAGTTCCTGCATACGAGAGATTCAGGCTCTTGTTAATGACCGGGAAATCAGCAACGATGTTGCCAATAACTGCATGTTCTATCGCGTACCAGTTACAAAACGACGCTGTCCTGACTTTATACCGGTCAATGAATCCGTTTCTGATATAGACCCAGTGCAGCACCATTCCCCGGGGAGACTCTGCCATAGAAAGTGCAAACCCGTCATGAACCTGAACCGGGATTTTTGCAGGACCTTCAGGAAGAAAGACAATCAGTTCCTGGATCAACCGAAGTGATGCACGGATCTCCTGGTGTTTGAGTGTAAATCGTGCAAGAACATCGCCTCCCTGTTCACAGACCTGACCCGGTATCCTTTCACGGTAAACTCCATACGGGTGGTTGATACGGGTATCGGCAAACGATCCCGAGGCCCGGGCAACCGGACCTGAAAGAGCAAGAGATCGTATCAGTTCTGGCTGAACAACACCGGTGGTTGCAAACCGGTCAATAACTGACGGGATTGAGAGCACCCACCCTGCAATCTCATCAAGTTCACGCTCTATCTCACCTGCATTTTTAAAGAGATGGTCCAGTGATTCTTTTGAGATCTGATCAGATACACCACCCGGGCAGATGGCACCTTTGAGAAACCGGGAACCACAGATTTGGTCTGCTTCCCGCTGGATATGTTCTCGAAGGACCGTGAATCTGCTTGCAGAAACCGGGTGAGCGATATCAGTTACCATTCCTGCAAGATCTGAAAGAAGTGAGCAGGCCCGTTCAAGCTCAAGGAGTACTCCCCTGATGTACTCTGCACGGGGTGGAATGGTAACTCCACATATCTGCTCGATTGCCATACACAGCCCGCAGGCGTTCACAGCGGATTCGTCCCCAGATATGGATTCAGCTATTCTGACCGTCTGCTCCGGGGTTTTTCCTTCGGCACATTTCTCAAGTCCACGGTGAAGATATCCAAGCCGAATTTCAAGATTTACGATCGTCTCACCGATGACACTGAATCTGAAATGACCCGGCTCTATGATTCCTGCATGGACCGGGCCGACCGGGACCTGAAAGACGCTGCTTCCTTCGATGGTTTTGAACTGGTATGGATCACCCGGTTTATTCTCTCCGACTGTTGTCGGTGGTTTGTTCTGGACTTCCTTTTTGAGCGGATGGAACCCTGCCGGATATGCTTCATGAAGGAAGAGTCTGCGGGTATCAAACGCTCCAGTGAAGACAATTCCAAAACCGTCTGCAATCTCCCGTTCAAAGAGGGAAGCAACAGGGAATATCCCTGACACCGAGCAGCGTGCCATTCCGTTACCATGCGAAACCAGAATAAGCATCTTCTCTGAGCCTGGATTTTCTAATACATAGAGCAGGCTGCATCCGGTTTCTCCCTCAAACTCCTCTACACCGAAGATTGAGATCAGGTTCAATCCTTTCTCTTTGAGGTCCTTAATCGTCGAAACGATCTCTCCGCCTGGAATGCGGTAATACCGGGCAGTCTGGTCCTCTTTCAGCAGTATTCTGCCGGAGAGTGCCTGGGTCATATACCGCCCCCGATCCCAATATCATGCACGGCTGCAGAAAGGAATGCCTCCTCTCCCGGAATCATCAGAACTCCCATAAAAACTGACAGGGCGAGCAGGAACACGACCGGTACCTTCATCCAGATTGGCACGATGTATTGCAATGGAACTTCGCCCTCTGCACATGTTTTTCCCATGATATCAAGAATAAACCTGAATATGGCGGCTCCTGCAAGGGCAAAGAGCAGTAATGCCAGCAGCGGGATATAAAGCGATAATTTTCCTGATTCTAACAGGATTCCAAACTTTGAAAGGAATAGAGGGAAGATTGGTGTTCCAATGATCGCAACTGATCCAATAATGAATGCCACTGCTGCAAACGGTTGCAATCTGAAGAGATCTCCTATCTGATCCTCTGTTCCAGGGGTATGGGATTTGTACTGGCGGTGCAGGATTCCGGCAGAGAAGAAAAGGCCGGCCTTCACAACCGAATGGCCCATCATGTGATAGATCATCCAGAAGAATGCAACCGGTGTTCCGATACCTGTTGCAAGCAGGAGAAATCCCATGTTCTCTATTGATGAGAATGCAATCAGCCGCTTTATCCCGGTCTGTCTGAGCATCGAAAAACAGGCTACCGACATGGTAAGCATTCCAAAGATGATCAGGAGCAATGATATCCTGGGTGCAATGGAAGTCTGGTGGACAATCCCGGCTATCCGGGCAATTCCATATATCCCCACGTTCAGGATTGCTCCTGACAAAACCGCACTTACCGCAGATGGTGCCTTAGCATGTGCCTCAGGCAGCCAGGTATGAAGCGGAACAACTCCTGATTTTGCTGCAAATCCTATGAAAAAGAAGGTGCATGCAATCATGAGCATCCCGCTATTGCAGGATGGTGCCTCTGCCAGAATGGTCTGCCAGTCAAGACTTCCTGTTCCGGTCTTCTGCCTGATGAGTTCAAAGAGGAAGATAACCCCGATGAATGAGAAGAGCATCGATGTGGAGCAGACAAAGATGTACTTGAGTGAGGCATCGATATTCTCTTTTACCGCAAGGATGGAGACGAGGAGGGCTGAGAAGACAGTGGTAAGCTCAGCAAATATCCAGAATTGTGCTACATTCGGTGCATAAAATGCCATGGTGGTGACAAAGAGCAGAAGCGAAAAACCGAGATAAAATATTCGCAGGCTTCGTCTGCTCAGTTCACCTGCCTTGACCAGTCCGTCTATGTATCCGACTGCATAGATGCTGGCACAGGTGAAGATTACTCCGGTGACAAGCATCAGGATCAGGTTCAAGTGGTCAATCATGAAGAGCGAGAGTAATGCACCGTTCCAGGCATCAGGCATTGCCATAAGCAGGATGGTTATGATAAGAGTCGCTGCAGAGTGTATCACTCCAAGCAGGCTCATCTGCCTGTGTGATTTCTGGACTGCCTGAAGCAGGAGAATAATGGCAGTGACTGCCGGATAAAGGAGAGCCACAAGCAATGTCATGCCTGCACCTCCTCTTCAGACCAGAGATGAAACTCTTTCAGCCTGTTTGTGTACGCGTCAATGCTTGAATCCATTCCTACCGTAAGGATTGTTGTCAGAAGTACGAGGATGATCAGATCCACCATGATAACAAACTCGGTAATGAACGGCAGTTCAGTCACGAATAAACCGAAGAGGAGCACCCCGTTCTCCATCGAAAGATATCCGATAACCTTGGTAATTGCGAGCTGGCGGGTGAAGATGGCGATGAGACCCATCATCATCAGCGAGACCCCAATCACTGAACCCATGAAAAAGAGACTGTTTTCGGTGAAGAGATCCTTGAGTACCCGCGAAAAACAGAGATACACAAGCAGGATTAACAGCATACTGACCATGAGGGCTCCTCCGGGCTGCAGGTAACTGAACTTCAAATCCTGCTGGATCTTAATCCGCTGCTGTATGATCCTGATGAACCAGGGAATCCCGATCACCTTTGAAACCAGGGTAATTCCTGCAATCAAAAGAAGGATGCTATTGTTTTCTATCACACCAATCAGAATAGCGATAGCAACGAGGATCAGCGACTGGAGTGCATAGGTCCTGACCAGTGACGAGAGGTTTCTTGTCGTAAGCAGGCATGCAGCAGATATCAGAACCAGGATCAGGCAGATCCTGAGCAGAGTAGATACCATCCCGGGCTCGATCACAACATCACCTCGCTCAGGATGGTCAGCGCCGAGAAGAAGAACGCCATCATAAAGAGGCCCGGTACCCTGAAGAACCGCATTTTGGCAAATGAAGACTCAACAATGCCAATCAGAACTGATAGTGCAGTTCCTTTGATGAGAAACAGGATTGCAGCCAGGACAAGCCCAATAATAGAGGCTTCCTGAATGATTCCGATCGGGATAAGAATGTTGATGAGCAGTGCCATCATGAGGGTCTGTTTAACCGCATGGGAGAGTTCAAAGAGTGCCAGATTTCTCCCTGATGTGTCAAGAAGCATTCCTTCATGAATCATAGTGAGTTCAAGATGCGTCTCGGGATTGTCCACGGGAACCCTGCCTGTCTCTACGATGATCAGGATAAAAAGTGAGACCGAGAGAAGAAGGATGGTCGGGCTCATTCCCGGGATGATTGTTGTTGCATGCCTGAACATTTCAGGGATTGAGAGGGTGCCTGCAACATATGCCATTGCAGCGAATACAACGACTGTTGTTGGTTCTATCACAGCAGAAAGACTCATCTCCCGGGAACTTCCCATACCTCCAAACGTACTTCCTGCGTCAAGTCCGAGGAGTGCAAGCAGGAACCTGGTGAATGCAAGAAGGTACAAAAAGACGATGATGTTTCCTTCTGCAGGTGCTGCATCAGGAATCCAGATGACAGGAACAAGCAGGACAGCAACCATCAGAATGGCAAGTGAGGCATACGGTGCTGCCCGTGAGATGAAACTTGCATAATCTGAGTATACCACCTCTTTTCTGAAGAGTTTTGCAAGATTGTAGTATCCCTGCAGAAGGGGAGGTCCTGCTCGTCTCTGTGCCCGTGCCTTGACTATTTTAACAACAGTCATGTAAAGAGGCGATATTAACAGGACAAATCCGAGATTAAACAGACCCGCAAGGACCGGAGTAAAACTCATGCAAGCCACCCCATAACAACAACAAGCACCACGACAGCACCGAACACATACAGGACATATGTGTCCACGTTACCGTTCTGGAGCCTTGAAACCGCTGAACCATATGAGTCTATCAGCCTGGCTACCGGGAGGTACAGATACTCTTCAAAGAATTTCATGAGTTCAATCCGAGCTGTTCCGGATCTGACAAAACAGTGTTCAGAATCCTGATATTCTTTAGAGAATGTAATTCGTGTCCTGAATATCGGGGCAAAGATCCTGACAACCGGCTCAGTGAACCCTGAACCGGTATACTCCATTTTGCTTGTGGGATCCTGCATTCCGCATCCCCAGGTTATGGAAATTCGTGTCTCCCGTGATGCAAGAGAATATACTGCAGCGTATGTCAATGCCAGTGCCCCAATCAGAAGAATCGAGAGCAGGAGTAGATCTGGCAGATATCCGGGGTATCCAAGGATGGAGAGAATCTGGGATGAAAATATTCCGGAAAGGATGCAGGCAATCGATAAGACTGCAGGACCAGCCCTCATCATGAGTGGAACTTCGTGTGCCTGTTTTGCAGCCGGTGTTCTTGGGAGTGCGAGGAATGTGAGCCCAAAGGCCTTTACAAAGCAGACTGCAGTTAAGGCCCCGGTGAGACCGAAGAGCGAGAGGACGATGACAAGGAGCACCTGCATAAGAGGCTCAGACTGCATGAGCCCGGTGATAAGTGCCTGGTAAATAAGCAGTTCTCCTGCAAATCCGTTGAGGGGAGGAAGAGCCGAGATTGCGAGGACACCAACAAAGAAGAGCCCGCCTGTCCATGGCATTCTGACAAGGAGTCCGCCGAGTTCATCGATGTTTCGTGTCCCGGTTGCCATGTTCACTGATCCGGCTGTGAGAAAGAGGAGTCCCTTGAAGAGGCCATGACTGACAGCATGAAACACTGCCCCGAGAAGTGCCATCGTTCCGATTGCCTGATGACCGGTTGCCGTAAAGACAACAAACAACCCAATTCCTGTCAGGATAACCCCGGTATTGTCTATTGAAGAGTATGCAAGCAATCCTTTGAGGTCCTGTTCCTTTACAGCATACATCACGCCAAGAACTGCAGTAAGGCACCCAAAGAAAAGAATGACAAGACCTGATGTGATATTTGGAATAAAAAATCCGGTGACTGCACGGACAAGCATGTAAAGGGCTGTATTGAGCATCATACCTGACATCAGGGCCGAGACCGGAGATGCAGCAGCAGGATGGGCGTATGGCAGCCACTTGTGAAATGGTATTGCTCCCGCCTTGATTGCAATTCCGAGAAATATAGATAGAAATGCCAGCAGCCCGGGGAGTGTTGTTATGGATATTCCTGTTGGGAATTCAAACGAGCCTGAATTCAGGTATAACTGGATGACTCCGAGGAAGATACAGACCGTTGAGAGTTGGGTCATTGCCAGATAGAAGAATGCGGCTTTTCTGGTTTTCTCATCCTGGTATTCGATCAGGACCAGGAAGAATGATGAGATAGCCATAATCTCCCAGAAGAACAGGAATGCACATGTTGTCCTTGAAAGGAGAACGAGGAGCATACTGGTGAGAAAGATTGGGATCAGGCTGCAGAGCAGATCGCGACTTCTTCCCCCATGCATCCGGGCGATATATCCTGGACTATAGCAACAGACTGCAATCGTGAGAATGCCCAGAAGGAGAGAGAAGGCTGCCGTAAGGCGGTCAATGCCAAGAATGACCGGGAAGAGGGGTGTCAGAGAGAATGAAATACGTTCTCCTCCAGTGATACGGAGCAGGGCTGAAGCAGAGGCCAGGATTGTGAGTGCACCTGCACAGCCCTGAAGTAGTGAACAGTAACGATACGATCTGATGCCTGTGAGCCATATGGGTATGACCCCTGCTGCAAGATAGAAAAAGACAGCAGGAATAAAGAGATCAATCATGATAAAACCGTGAATATGTGATAGAGGCAGAAGGTGGTCAGACAGGTATTGCAGAATCGATGGTTGTCATCCCAGGGAAAATGAATACGATCCGGGTATTCTGCATAAAAATCGCCAAAGACCTGCCTGAATTTATCAGGTTATCGTTCGTGGAAAATCCATGTATAGATAACCCATTTGGCGCATGGGTCGATCTTACAGCATCCAGTAAAGAGACGTTTATAAGTGAGTCAGTGGTTTGTCGTCAGAATTGTCGACATTTTCCTGATATCACCAATGTGTCAGAGCGCCTGATCTTCTGAAAAACCGCAAGTAAACCGGACTGCATTACTATATTTAATCCCTCTGTTCCCGGACTCCTATGAAATTTCAATTGAGAAATCTTGACTCGGGACCCAATATTCGAATTGGGGTCCAATATCATCTCTGATTTATTTAGGATCATTTTTCTGCATCGCCAGCAATCCATTATTGTTCCTGTCTTCGGAGCAGAGTATGGGTATCGAAAAATTACTGGAAGGAAACAACCACTTTGTAGAGTGTGAGTTTTCTGAAAATATTGAGTACTATAAAGAACTCCTGAAAGGCCAGAATCCCCATGTGATGATGATTAGCTGTTGCGACTCACGGGTCGCTCCAGAGATAACCTGTCATGCAAAACCTGGTGAGATATTTGTGCACCGGAACATCGGCAACATTGTTCCGCCCGGTGACTGGAATGTCGGAACGTTCCTTGAGTATGGGATCGGACATCTCCATGTTGACACTCTCGTTGTCTGTGGACACGAAGGATGCGGAGCGATGCATGCCCTGGCACACCGTCATTGCGGAGATGACGCATTTATCCCCGGCTGGCTCCGTCATGCCCAACCAGCCCTTGCAACAGTAACTGAGAAGAATCCGTATCCTGATGATCCTGAAAAAGCAAAAGAGTGGCAGTCAAATCTTGAGATTGAGAATGTACGGCTCCAGCTCAAGCATCTGCGTACCTACAAGATCGTCCGTGATTCAGAACGTGAGGGTACACTTAGGGTGATTGGATTATACTACCGCATCTCTGATGCCAAACTTGAGGTGATAGATCCGGGAAAGCCTCTGAAACATGATGGAAAATCATCCTGATCCTTTTTTCTGACTTTTACTTTGTTTGATTCAGTCAGTTGACTGCCCATACTTCTATAAATATATAACTCATCTGGCCTCCTATGAAACCGGATTCATATGCGATGATCTGCAACGTAGTTTGTCGATCTGTGCAGCCGAAAAGGTCTGTCAAGCACAGATTAACGGAAAATTATCATGGCAAAATTAATCGTCTCCGGTATCCGGACCTGTAATAGAAAAGATGCAGTATTCGCAGAGATCAATAAGTTCATCGCTGAAATCGGGGTTGTCGACGAGATTATCGCCGGTGGGTCAACTGGTGTTGATATGATCGCAAAGATGTTCGCAGAATCCAAGGGAATCAAATACAAAGAATTTGCTCCAAACTGGCAGGATGACCTCAATGCAGCAGGTATGGTTCGTGATTCCCGTATGGCAGAATATGGAACCCATCTCCTGGTCCTCTCCAATGGTATCAGTAAGGAATCCCGGAATCTTATCAACGAAGCTAAACAGAACAATCTTGTCATTAAGACCGTCGGTGTCTTTGAAGGTTTGACCGAGACCGAAATGCTTCACCCGACAGCATCTCCTTCCTTTAACTAACTCCTGGATACCATATATCTTTGAATAGGGTTCCGAGCTCCTCCTTTCTCTTTTTAGCCTTTGGTGATGACGTGAACTATATAGGATTGAA
Organism: Methanospirillum lacunae; assembly: GCF_003173355.1. Classification (NCBI taxonomy): domain Archaea; kingdom Methanobacteriati; phylum Methanobacteriota; class Methanomicrobia; order Methanomicrobiales; family Methanospirillaceae; genus Methanospirillum; species Methanospirillum lacunae. The sequence continues at coordinate 186,756 of NZ_QGMY01000008.1, forward strand.
TTCACTACTCAGTGAACAATTTCCGAACTGGTTGTGTCTGATGCCGAGAACTTCTACTCAAAAGATACTGGTTGTGGAGGATAACCGCACCCAGGCAGAGTCACTTCGCTATATTCTCGAGAAAGGCGGACATGAGGTAATTATTGCTGCCGATGGTCAGGAAGGACTTGCAAGTATAGAAAAGCAGCATCCCGACATTGTTCTAACTGACGTTATCATGTCCCCGATGGATGGGTATGAACTCTGCAGAAGAATTAAGGAAAATCCTGCTACGCGGTCCATCCCGGTAATTCTGGTTACATACCTGTATAATCCGGCAGATGTCATTAAGGCCCTCGAATATGGAGCAGACAATTTCATCATCAAGCCGTACGATGCAGACTGGATCTATTCACGCATCATCGGAACGCTCGAATCGGTAACGCAGGTTCAAAAAGAGGTTGTCACTGATCCCCTCACTGTCTCATTTTCGAATCATAAGTATGAAATACGGTCAGGGAAGATGCAGATACTCAACATCCTTCTCTCAACCTATGAGACTGCCATCAAGAACAATTGCGAACTTCAGGTAGCTGATGAACGTCTCCATTACCTCAACGCCCAGCTGCAGAAAGCGGTCTCTGATCTAAAACAGGCAAATGAGGAACTCCACAACAAGAATATCGAGCGCGGTAGACTTGAAACAGCCCTTGTGAGATCCAACAAGAAGTTCCAGTACATGGGGAGCATCATCCATCATATCCTGCTCACCCAGCTGAGTTCTATTTATCACAATATGGAGAAGGCAAGTTTCGGGCAGAAAGAAGGGTTGGTTGAACCCGGGTACTTTAAAAAAGCATACGGCATGGTTGAAAAAGCTCTCAACATTGTCCGGATCACCTGCGAGACCCTTGACCCGGTCGTCCAGAGCCCGGCATGGATTGACCTTCGGGATCTGATCCATAATGCGCTGAGGGAGATTCCGGCCGGTTTAGTCAGGGTTGATTGCCGGATTCCCGAGAGTGTGAAAGTTAATGCATACCCTCTCATTGAGAAGGTCTTTGCCGAACTGATAGACAACTCGGTCAGGCACGGAAAAAAGACAACAACGATTCGGTTCAGTATTGAGAATCATGAGGACGTTCCGGTGTTGATCTATGAGGATGACGGTGTAGGTATTCCGGTTCAGGATAAAAAGGAGATCTTTTCGCATGAGTATGGACTGTCTGCAAGTCACGGACTCTTTTTGTCAGAAGAGATCCTTTCAGTCACCGGTATAACCATATCAGAGACCGGGGTTCCAGGCGAAGGTGTTCGGTTTGAGATACAGTTCCCTCGCGGATCTATCAGAATCGGGTCAGATACAGCATAAAAGTAGTGTCATCATGTATAGAGAAGGGATGCAGGGTGAGTATGAGGGATGTTATACAGCCCCGCCCTGCTTGTGTGATCCCATTCTATGTTTGAGTATTCAGGTAGGACTAGCCTGTCTTCCGAGGTATGATTCGTTAGCTCATCTGATCTGCAATGCCCGTTGCAGTGCAAATGAACATACAGTATTGTAATATATGGTGAGATATACTCCCATTTTCTGTTGTCCAAATAACTAAACATTATAACATCGAAAGTGATGCAGATGACGTCGCGGAATAATGCCATCTTTGAGGATATTATCTCGGCGTTTTCCCATGGGAAAAGATACCTCAGCATCTCTGAAGTGGCACAGTTATGTGGCCACCACAGACACACGGTTGCCAGGTACCTGGACAGCCTGGTCTTATCCGGGCGTCTTGAGATGCGGGAACATGGACAGAAGAAGAAATACTATATCGCTGACGTAAAACCCGAGTCATCACTGCTCAATTTCTCTTCCCATATTTTGATCATTCTCAACACTGATCTGACAATCAGGTGGGTGAATGATACTTTTCTTCGCCTCTTTAACTCAACATCAGAGTCAGTAATTGGGCTCAGTATCGAATCTCTCCAACTTGAGCGAATCTTCGGACCTGCCTTTACGCAGGAGGTCAGGATCGTGAGTGCAGGAGAGACACGGTCGTTTGAGACCACCATCGATCAGGATGAACATACCAGGACCTATCTTTTTACCATATCATCTGTCTCGTTTTTCCAGGAGCGGCCAGCCCTTGTCATCAACGGCGAGGATATAACAGAAAAGCATACGTTACTTGAGGCTATCAGGGTCAACGAGTCAAACCTGCGGCTCATTACTGAAAGCGTCCGTGATATCATCATCAGGTGGGATGTTGAAGGGATTATCTCCTATGTTTCACCAGCATGCGCAATGCTCACCGGTTTTGTTTCTCAGGAGATTAAAGGCAGCAATATTTCTGAATTCATTCACCCTGATGATTATGCTGCCCTGAGAAAAGAACTGCGGGATGTTTCGGGATTTGTTCACAAGCCTCCAGCCTCATTCAGGTTTAAAAATCTAAATGGGGAATGGATCTGGTTTGAGACTACTACCACTCCGCTCCTTTCAGAGAGCGGGGAGATTGAGGAATTTATCTCTGTCTGGCGTGATATCACCGAGCGGCTGGAAGCAGAAACCAGGCTGGCATTAAGCGAAGAAAAGTACCGCAGGCTTTTTCAGAGTGCCAAGGATGCCATCATTCTCATGAAACTGGAATCTAATCTTTCAGGCATTGAATCACTTGAGATGAATAACAATGCCTCTCTGATGATTCAGTATTCGCAGAGTGAGTTTTCATCGCTTGGGATTTCTGACCTCGTACGGGAGGAAGATTACCCTCTCATTGAGGATATCATCAGGACATTCATTGAGAACAGACAGGCATTCTTTGAAATAGATCTCATCCGTCGGGATGGTTCTATCCTTCCGGTTGAGGTGAATGTCCACCTCTTTTCATTACAGGAAAAACCGGTAGCACTTGCAATTGCCAGGGATATCACCGAGAGGAGGCGCATAGAAGCAGAGATTCAGGAAGCACTCCTGAGGCTCGAATATATCCTTGAGTTTCTTCCAGATCCGGTCTTTGTTCTTGACACAAACGGGGTTGTTACCGGATGGAACCGGGAGATCGAGGACCTCACTGGTGTTTCCAAACATGAGATCATCGGAAAAGCAGGGTATGCATATACAGAAGCCCTTTATGGAGAGAATGTCCCGATTCTTCCCGATTACATCCTGACGCGTGATTCTTCCATTCTTTCCCGGTATAAACACCCGGTGATCGAAGGTGATACCATCATGGTCGACATCCAGACCCGCAATCCGGTAACGGGTGTGCTTATGTGGTTCTGGATCAAAGCAGCACCGCTCTATGATATCCAGGGCAATGTCATCGGTGTTATCGAGACACTCCGGGATATTACAGCCAGAAAACTGATGGAACTTGAGATCAAACGGCAAAATGAGATCTTTGAAGCGATCAGTCAGGCTGGTTCCAACATCCTGCAGTCAACCAACTTCCAGGACTGTGTCCAAAAAACCATCAGGCTCATCGGAGAAGCTGCAGACGTGAGTGGGATCTGCCTGTTTGAGAAAAAAAGAGATTCAAACCCGCTCACATCCATTCCGTTCAAAGGGTCGTGGTTTTCTGATCCGTATTCGTATGAGTTCTCACGATTTTACCGGGAATTTGAGAGTAGCAATGCTACGTCTTATCAGGTGATCAAAGAACTGGTTGCAGAAGGGAAGACTGTATTTCGTCTGGTGAAAAACCTGCCTGAATTGGATCAGGTCGTCTTTGATTTGGCAGGGATTGCATCAATTTTACTGGTTCCAGTAATTATTGATGGTGAGATCCGTGGTTCAGTTGGGTTTCTTGAGAGCAAGTTCGAGAGGGTCTGGAGCAAGAAGGAGATCTATGCAATGGAGATTGCATCCTCGCTTATCGGGAGCACAATCGTGCGGTTCCAGTCCCGTGAGGCTCTTGCCAGGAGCGAGCGACAATTCAGGACCCTGGCACAAAATATTCCAGGTATCGTCTTCAGAATCTCTCTTTCTGATTCAGATGTCGAGTTTTACAACGATCACTTCGAGACCCTAACCGGATACTCTGCAAAAGAGCTTGCCAGTGGCCAGATAAGTTCACTTATCCCCCTGATTCTTGCTGAAGAGAAGGACCAGGTGATTCAGACCAAGATGAACGCCATCATATCTGGTAAGCCATACGATCTGCAGTACCGGATCATTGACAAACAGGGAAGGGTTCGGATGCTGAGCGAGCGGGGCAGACCGGTCTCTGATGAATCAGGCAGAGTGGTCAGTATCGATGGGATTATTCAGGATATAACTGATCAGCAGGATCTGTAACCCGGGATGAGTGTTCTCTCATCATAGGAAGGTTACGTTGAGTCGTTTTTTTCCTGACCGTCTCGCTATGAGAGCTCCATGAGTCCATTTTTTATAAAAGACGATTGAGAACAAATTGTTTTACAAATTTTGCTTTTTTGATAACGTCATATGCTTCTTCTTTCGAGGGGATATAGAAATTATCAGAATACCGGAGGTCTACCGCATAATCGGTAAGCATACAATTTCCTGTTCCAAGAGTTCTCTGAATGTATCATCTATATCAATGCAATTTCGAATGAGCCGCATTAAAACGTGAGTTTTGGTTTTCGCAATCATGAAACAAGAGAAAAACTTTGAGGTATTTCTCTGCTGCCTGCTGAGCATGGAAACAGACTGTATCAAGGGCTGGATCCTCGTGTTCTACCTCATGGCAGGCATTTTTAAGATCGTTCTCTGCTTTCAGACACCAGAGTTTGACAGATTCAGTCTGTCCTATCATACTGCTATGCCGTCCCGAATAGCATAATATGAGATCCGACCTTTATCTTCAAGACTGATCGGTATGAGATCCTTTGGTATAACAAGAATATCTGCATCTATATCAAAATCGAAGATTAATCGTCGCCTTATTTCTGATATAATCCGTCTTTGTATCAGGCGTTCTATTTGAGTAGCAGTGACAACAAGAAAATCGTAATCACTATCTGGTCTTGCATTTCCCCTGGCCCGACTACCGAAAAGATACAATTGATCTATTGGAATATTTTTTTTTGAGAACTCTTCCCTGATAATGCCTGTGAGATCATGAATGGTGACATCTTCTTTCTTTTTCACAATAGCAGCAAATTCACTCATTCAGATCTCTCCTCAATTGGAATTAGAATTTTATAGCATACAGTACATTGAAAGATTTATTTTTATCTGATCTAACAATGTATCCCTCTTTATTCTTAATCTCCACTAATTTCAGATCATATGGTACACAGGTCAATATTTAGAAGTATCTCTATTGATCTCCAATTATTAATACAGATTTAAGAACCCAGTGATCTCTCAGGAGAACAAAATAGATTGATGGGTCTCACAATGGAAGTTCGGTCAGTTCTCTTCCATTGATATTCATACTTTCTTTTCTTTAGCACTACCTTTGGGTGCTACTACCCGTATTGAAACACCATTGATCACCGGATCACCGGTTACGATATAACGGTGTATCACCTGCCCGAGCACCTCAACGAGGTCTCCTGCCCTGACATCCTCACGGGGGGTTGTAAACATCTTCACCGTGGTTGTTCCGGTCCGATCGCTCACGACAAAATGCGGTCTGTTCAGGGATCTGAAGCGTACTTCATCGACAACTGCCTGGAATTTGACAGGTCGAGATATCATCTTGTCTGTGATCTCCCGTATTTTAAGAGTCTTTGCCTGGGTTTCATACACAGGAACAAGTCCCTCATACTCCTTCTGACTCATGTAATTGAGCAGCATTGGGATGATAAGCAGGAATATGAGCGTTGGAACAGCCCAGATCAGCGTTTTGTACTCCCCGGTTTCCAGGATATACCAGAGGAGAAAGAGAGCGAAGAAAACAAACACACCAAGGTGAAGAAGCGAAGGTTTTACAGGAAATGAACGAATTTGCATTCTAAAAAAAGGGGGGTTACTCAAGAGCTTCAATCTCTTTCTTGAATGCGATCCAGTAGATCACTCCAACAAAGAGAAGTCCGCCCACGATGTTTCCGATTGTGACTATGATGACGTTATTGGTCCACATAGTCACATAATTCAGCGTTGCCAGTTTTGCAGGGGTAATATTTGCAATCTGGTCGGCATTCAGGTATCCTGAAGTCATAATGCCCGCAGGGATGAAGTACATGTTAGCAACACAGTGTTCAAACCCGGTTGAAACGAAGGCCATGATCGGGAACCAGATACCAAAGAACTTACCTACTGCATCATCTGCACAGATACCAAGGAGAATTGCGAGGTTAACAAGCCAGTTGCAGCCGATTCCTTTCAGGAACGCAGACCACATACCTGCTATACCAAAGTAACTCACTTTGGCGATACCTATACTGACTGCCCTCAGACCGAAGGCGTTGACTGTTGCTACTCCAGCTGCGTTCCATGTGACAAACGGTCCGTTTGCCATGATGTATGCATAGAAGAGTGAACCAATCAGGTTTCCGATGTACACCCAGATCCAGAGGTTGATAACTGAACCCCAGCTGATCTTGTGGATGAATGCTGCCAGTGGTGCAAGCATTGCATCACCGGTAAAGAGTTCTGCACCGGTGAGAACGGTGATAATAAGCCCAACAGGGAACACTGCTCCCAGAATGAGTTGTCCGAAACCTGCACCGAGGTTATCGGCTACAGCGGTTGAACAGACAGTCGCCAAGGCTCCTCCCATGGCGATGTATGCACCGGACATAAAGCCCCGAAGGACCATGTTCCACCACTCCAGGCCAGTCTTGTACTTGCCTGCTCCTGCTCCTTTTGCAATTATTTGCACTGGTGGATGAAATACCATAGTTTAGTCACACCTTCACAGATGACCTAACCAATACCACACAAAATCTGGTTAGGCGTAATAGAAAAATCACCTGTGATGGTATTAAATACTTTTTATTTGAGATTTTCAGTGGAAATCTTGATTGTAATTGGAATAATTGAGTAAACTCCACGAGACAAATCAATCTGGTATACTTATCTAAAGGTATCCCCGGTTCTTTATAGAAATGTTTTCTGTATCCCCGAAGGATATGATACAAGTATGTGATCCAAAATCTCCTGATGCAGAGGGGTAAATGGAAAAGAAGGATCTTATTATTGTCCCTTCTCTGACTTCCACTATTCAAAAATCAGGTATGCGTGGTTCTGTGAAATAGCCATTTTATGGATGAATCGAGTCTGTTTATCTGATCAAACGATATCCCGGCGAGAGTTGTAGGGTTTACATGGAGCACTCCGCTATCATCCTCCCACAAGGACGCAGATATAATTCCTGCAAATTCAAGTGAAATATCTGCAAGATGTACATATTTCCTGTACATCAGATATGCAGCCCCGCCATTCAGAATTGCTACCCCTGAAGATACCACTGCAAGCAGTTCAGTAATCAGATTTTCACCCCGTACGTCATCATGTCTTCAACCGACAAATTCCCCGATATAAACCCTCCTGTTTTAAAAGACCTGTTTCCTTGAGATTCAGATCCGAGAAAGATAAGCCCGGTCCCGTTGGCAGCAGTCCTTCCTGAAAGTCCCTGGCTGATAGTCCGTGACGAAGCGTATCCTCCGCCCTGAACAATTCCTGACGAATATGCAGCTGCATTCCCCTCATGTGTATCGGGGGTATCAAGGAATGCACAGATGGTCTTGATCCCTCTCGTGCTCAGCAATGCATCTGCATACTCACTGAAGAGGGTCTGTCCAGATCCCCTTACTGCCAGATCCTCATAAAGCCCGTTGTCATCACCTGCAGTCCTGGTTACCTGGCTTTCATCCCTGGAAAGTATCCGTGATGTAAACGATCCGTTTTCATCAGATGCTGAAGTTTTCAGCATCACTGATCCGTCAGTACTGATCGTTGTTGCAATCAGATCAGCACAGAGTGGACCGGCAAGCAGGAGACAGGCAACCGCAATAAGTGCCCATCTTCCTCTCCATTTAAAAAGGAGAGGATTATGCCAGGATGGCAACCGTATCAGCCCATGTCTCAAGTCCGGCCCTGATAGTATCACTCTCGTAACTGGAGAGCGAGATACTGTCCCGCTTGAAAGTGACTGTATAGAGTTCCCCGTTGCTGTTATGAGCCTTGATTGTGCAGCTGAATGAGTCCCCTGATGAGTCATGGGAAGCAGTCACTCCGGTCCCCATTCCGGTAGTGATTGCAGAATTTCCCGTGATCTGGGTGACAGCAGTGTTTACTGCAGCCATTGACGGTCCTCTCACCGGAATGGTTCCTACAGTCTTTGCCTCTGCATTCTCATAGACAATGGTTGCAGCATACGCTTCCTTTGATTTTTCAACTGCAGGTTTTGCAGCTCCTGCCGATTCATAGGCCGTACATCCCCACGGATTGTTCTCCAGGATATCCTGGATTAGTGCACTGAATGTTGCATAATCTGCAATAGGAGCAGCAAGGCTCCGTGTTGCAGACTTGACAACACTTTTCTCTGTAAAATCTCCCATCGTTTCCCCATCGTCGCAATCCTGCGACACTATTCCATTTGATCACTGATCTTAATATCTTCAGGGAGGGTTCATTTTCACGGACTATTCATCGCTTATTTGTAGAACGTGCAGAGAAGAGGAGCACACTTAATGATCGGGGTGATTATTATCGGTAAAAATCCGTTCTATGAGTTAGTGTTCCATGTATAGTATGGGTATCCATGCGTATCTGATGAGATCATGTTTCGGCAATAGTGATCTATAAAGAAATAAAGTTTGTGCTTTTTAGTTGACAAATTAGCCACAATATTTTAAAAGATATTGAGATTACCATCATTTTACTACTGAATGATCACGGACCAACGGTGATAATATTGCGTGAATTCTGGTAGTTTCGGTGATCGCATGAAGAGAAGAGGTGATTAATGAATAGAGAAATCTCCCCGTCCAATCGAATCGCGTGGCTGCTGATCCAGGAGGGGAGTAATCATGGTTTCTCGTCTGGCTGTTTAAGTATATCCATTCTTCTGAATTGGAATTGGTCAGGGATGACTGAACGGATCTTCAAAATCGGTAATCTGACCTGTCAGGTTCCCGGCCTTGGTGGAGGTGTTGATGAAGTCGTGTGTTGAGTACCATACACGGCGGACTGCAACCCATGCAGCAAAATCAGTTCTGGAAGAGGAGGGATATGAGGTCAGGGTTCTTTCCCGTCCTGAAAAAAAGCCCGGGACAATCACTCTCATTGCCTGGAACAGGTTCGGACCGCTGTTTATCTGTGTCAGATCCTATCGGAGCCGGTATCATCATTGTGAAGATATTGTAGTTCTCTCAAGTCTGCAAGGTTCTGGCAGATATCCAGGTTCTATTCAGTATTGGGTGAGATATCAGGGAGGCTGGATTAGGTACGCGATCTGTGAAGGCGGAGCGGTCAGAGTGGGGAGCCAGGATGATGTCAGGCTCTGACATAATCAGGCTAATTGCCTGGATAGTGGCTGAACATGCAGATTTGATCGTCTGGGGCTGTTATGATCGATGATGTCGGTCTTGCAGGCGTTTTAGCCGGGATACAACTCCTTATCTCTCCAGGATCGGTATTTGAGATCAGGAGTATTGGCTCTGATGGGATCGGATCAGGGTATTACAACGATCCTGAGAAGGCTGCCGGTGATGTACTCGCTCTTGAACAGGATCTCCATATATCAGGGATATATCTCACCCTGAACGAAGTCAATCCTGTTCTGCTTGCACGTCGGGCAAACAGGATCAAGACCAGGCTTGGCAGAACTGATGCAACGACTGCTGATGCAGACATCATCAGAAGACGATGGCTGCCGGTTGACATCGATCCGGTCAGGATTTCCGGTGTATCCTCGTCTGACACTGAGCATAATGAGGCTCTCGCTCTTGCAGAGTCAGTAAAAGCATTTTTGTCAGAGCTGGGCTGGCCCGATCCTATCCTCGCAGATTCTGGAAACGGGGCTCATCTGCTCTATTCCATCGATCTCCAGAATGATGATACAAGCCGTGATCTGGTTAAATCAATCCTTGAACTTCTTGATTTCAAGTTTTCAACATCTACCTGTAGAATCGATACAGCCAACTTCAATGCAGGGCGTATCTGGAAGGTATACGGAACCTATGCCCGGAAAGGGGATAATATAGCAGAGAGACCCCACCGGAGATCGCGGATTATCACTGTTCCTGCTCAGTTGAGTTTTGTCACTCTTGATCAGATGCAGAGTCTTGCCGATATCCTGCCACATGCCGGAGAATCGGTTGATTTAGATGGCACAACTAATGGTCATTCCACCGGGATGAGATCGCTGTTCAGTCTCGGTGCATGGCTTACGTCTCATAACCTTGCTGCCACTGCCAAACCATACAAAGGTGGCATCCTCTATTCGTTTGAGCAGTGTCCGTTCTCACATGCCCACAAAGACGGGGCATTTGCTATTCAGTTTGCGAACGGAGCCATATTTGCAGGTTGTCATCATGATTCATGTGGTGGTGGCAGACAGCGTTGGCCTGAACTTCGTGCCCTGTTTGGGGCATCAAAGCCTGATAGTGAGACACGCCTCGCACGCTTGCGTTCTGAGCGGATACGGGCGAAATATGCAGCAGAACATGAAGATGATGAGAGTTCGTCGAACCGGGCATTGCTCAGGTGTTCACCCTCGAATAAACCCGTTTCTCCTGCTTCTTCTCATTCTGAAGTTGATGGAGATTCTGATGCTGCTAGAGATTCTGATGTCGATCATACAGATACGTGTTCAGGTGATGGTGATGAATCTTCATCTGATGACCCGGTTCTGTATCGTTCCAGGGAGATTCTTGCTCATGGCGACCCCCTGAAGATGATGCTTGAGACATTTGCCCGGTTTCATGAAGGTGATCAGACTGTTGCCGAATGTTTTGTTCATTCTCTGGCTTCCCGCTCGGTAATCAACAGTAAAGGACTGCATGTCTCAATCACCGGTGAATCAGGGAAAGGAAAGTCCCATGCCGTTGAAACAATGAAGTCACTGATTCCCCAGGAATTTCGTCTTGATGGACGAATGAGTGATAAAGCCCTCTTTTACATGGATGATCTCGTCCCAGGCACCGTAATAACGCTTGATGATGTGAGTCTTTCTGATCAGATGCAGGAGATTCTCAAGGGAGTCACAACCTCGTTTCAAAAGCCGTTTCCATACCGGACAGTGAACACCGAGAGGAAACCGCAAATTTGTACAATTCCTGAACGATGTGTATGGTGGCTTGCCAAAGTTGAAGGGGCTGGTGATGACCAGGTCTTTAACCGGATGTTGACCTGCTGGATCGATGATTCAGAAGAGCAGGATCAGAAGGTACTTGACCGGACCCTTGCCGGTGCTGAAGAGATACCTGATTTATCAGTGAAAACTGATGAGGATGTCCTGGTCTGCAGGCAGATCTGGAATGATCTCAGTCAGGTGTTTGTGGTAATTCCATATGCACGCCGGATCCGGTTTCAGTCGGCAGAAAACCGCCGTAATCCTGATATGCTTCTGGATCTGATTCGCACGAATGCAGCTCTCTGCCAGCAACAGCGTGAGACGATAACGTCAGGAGAAACCGTATGTGTTGTTGCGACGGTTGAGGATTTCAACGAGGCTGCACGTCTCTTCTATATTCTGAATGGTGAGACCGGTGGTCAGGCAACCAAACTGACCCGTCGTGAGTCTGCCCTCATTGATACCATTGCCTCGTTCAATCAGCCTGAAATTACGACCTGGGATCTCCAGCAGGCAACAGGCTGGGCAAACAGTTCGATAACCAAGCTGCTTCACGGGTACCGGTCTCATGGAAAGGCATACTCCGGTATTCTTGAGAAATGTCCGGCTATTTCATTTCTTGACCGGACTGTCTCGGTGGGTGATGAAGGGTATACGGTTCTCAGGCGATCCCGGGTGTATCAGTGGGAGGTGGCTCTTTACAAGGACTGGATGAAAGGAGGTTCTGTCTGGATTGTCGGGGGCGATTCTGACGATAACAATGAGGATCCGGGTCATGATGCAGGATCATCTGTTCAGACTGATTCCAATGATACACCATCTCTATCTGAAGAGAATCCGGCTGATTGTGCTGAAGAGAGTGAGGAGGGCAAAAAACCGGAGCGTACCGGTGTTTCCCTCTCAAGTATTCATCCGCATGATTTTGTCAGAGTGCCTGGTGGGCCTGAGCGGCGAAGGTGCTCAGTCTGCGGGAAGAAGAGGGCACGGTATCAGCAACAGAGGAAGAATTGCACGGGATCTGACTCTCATCAGACACCTCTGGTACTCTGTGATTCGTGTTATTCACGGGCAGTCTCAAAAGAGGTTGCATCCCATGTCCTGCTCCCTGGCATTCTTGAAAATGCTGTATTGGTGAAGAGGTCAGTGCCATCAGGGAAGTGTCAGTTATGCTCTATTCATCCGGCTGTCTGGTCTGATACAGAGTCAAGGATTCATTTGTGTGACTCCTGTTATCGCAGATGCAGTAAATCTGACAAAACAGGGCCTCCTTCTGACGGTTCTCCACCCTGATCTGTTTAGTGGGAGGAGGACGGGAGAAATGGGGGGACTCGTTGGAGATACTATGACAAGACCAAATACACAATGGTGTTCCCGGATGGCGTGTTCACATCTTGAGCGGCGGCGGTATACCATGTCAAATGTAGGAAAGGTTCGCAGACAAAGTATCTGCGGCCTTACCGGGAGACAACCCGGTAATATGTGCTATTGTCCGATGGAAAAAGAAGAGGATATTGAGAGAGAGAGGGTCTGATGGCGGTTTTTGTTGAGACTATGAAACCACGTGCAGGGTTTGAACTCTGTGGGCGGATACTCATGGATAATGGGTGTCTGCTTGTGTTTATCGATGGTGTCGGGAAGTTTTCAATTCCTGAAGGGGCATTGAAGTCAGTGCTTCTCGGGCTTGGGGATGAGAGTATTTCTGGTCCTCTTTCTGGTGTAGTCAGGCGATCAGAGAGTGGGAAGGGATTATACTTTGATATCGGGGGGATATCATACGCTACTCCGGTTGCCCGGGCTCGTGCTGTGATGGCAGGAGAGCAGCGGAAAGGTCCGGTGAGCCGGGTCGTGTAAAGGTTATCATCTGGAGATGTGACGTCTCCAAAATTTTCATGAGATTGCCTGATGGCTATCATCATGACCTTTTTTGTTACGTGTTGTTGTCATGGTACGTTTGTGATTCGATCCTGTATGTCTCTGAGATCCCTGATTAGATCTCTGGGCGGCAGGGCGGCGAATGTGGAGATTGGGCGGGAGGATTCCTCGTGATATACGCTGCTTAATTGACTTGTATGTCGCTCTATGCAGGGTATTGATGATCCGGGCGGCAAGGCGGAAAACACGGGCACATGGGATAGGGATGAGATGGGGATAGAGGTGACTGTGCATCCGGGTTTTGCCGCCCTGAGATAGTAAATAGAATAAATTAATACTATTTTTAATTATTATGGGAGATATGGGGCTGAAATGTGGGCGGCGGGTTCCCGCCCGGTGGGCGAATTGGGGAGATCTCTCCCGCCCTGCCGCCCGGAGAGAGTGCTCATGAATACCTGAAGAATTTAGATTATTCGATGTTTTGTATGTAGTCCTCTTTATCACTTAATTTTCGAAAATATTTCATGAGAGAAGTATTTTAAAAATTAAGGAGCAGGGAGCATTAGGTTAAAAACTGGAAAAAAATAAATCACGTCTCTGCCCATACGAAATTGAATGCCCCAGATACATTCCGGGACTTGTTTACTCCAGTAAAATATTGTGCAACATACTCTTCTTTTGTAACGACCTGAATTTTGTTGAAACCGAATGTTCTCATATATTTTTCCTCTTCTCCCTTTCGAATTCCAAACTTGAATGTCTCTCCCAATCGAGACATCTGATCCCGGAGATTCATGGCATACGCTGATTGATCAGATCCATCAATTATGTCTCCATCTATAGAATCAAAGAGAACTGCACTTCCTTGTATTGATTGAGAAACAATTGAAGAGAACAATTCCTTAACTTGTTCAGGGGGGATGTATAGAATAAGTCCTTCTAAAAGATAGAGTGTTTTTTGACGAAAATCAAAGTCGCTTCCCGTGAGCGCTGTTTTCAGTGAGGTGATGCTTAAATCAACTGGGATATAGGTAACCTGAGGGGGAAGAGAGCCAAATATCTCTTGAATTTTTGATTTCTTTCTGTTTTGAATATCAGGAAGATCAAGTTCAAAGACTCTTACCTTTGATATCCCTTCGATTCTGTACGCACGGGTATCATATCCCGCACCAATAATTACAATCTGGGTAAATCCTTTTGAAATACTGTCTTTTACAGAATCATCAAAAAATCTTACCCGTGCGATAAGAGCATTTTTATGACCGGGGAACTGATTCTCGTAAACATCCTGCATCTCTTTAGATTTTTCAGGAGGCATCCTGGCAAGAATCTGAAGCAGGTTTGGATTTACGAATCGTATTGCGTAGGGATCGAAGCAGATTCTCTCATCAGGCTTAAAAGTAGATTCTTTTGCTCGTATTAATGCCAGGGATTCTGCAGTAATACTACCATCCCGATTATCAATCATATATTGTTCATATTCTGATACAGTCTCCATTTGTTCTGATGATTTTTGTTTCATGTCGTTCTACCAATAATAATTTTGTTTCGATTCGGGGATATGAATGATCATTGATATTTAAACAATTTTAGCGGATCAGTATTATCATATACTCAATTGTAAGTGACGAACGACAGGAGAGATCTGAAATACTGATGTTTTGAGATATTTCTTCCCGTTATTCAAGGAAAAAATGTAACAAAGAAAAAATTCATTCCCTCTCAACCAGATGTTAGGGAGCAAAAAATATTGAAATCGTTCGTTGCTATAATGGAGATGGAAGTGTACGGAATACATTTCCTTAGGATAAATTCCTCATATAACGACAAGACGATAGAAGCATTAATTTTGACTTTTAGGTACTATCCCGGGTATACAGAATTTTTCCAACCCGATGAATATGATCAATGAGATCAGGATTCTCGATTCGCTGGATTTGGATTAGATCTACTTTGAATGGCAAATTCAAATCATCGATTAAGGCATTGAGATGAAGGAGATCATTTAAAGTTACATCAGCAGAATCCACTGCAATATCAATATCTGATCCATAACGATGTGAACCCATGGCACGTGAACCAAACAAGATTACCTGATGTATATTAGGGTATGATTCGAATATTGATCTGATTCGCGATATCTGAACTTCTGATAGACCAGTTGTAGAAGAATCAGCCAACATCTGCAATACCTTTCATTTTACGCTCTAATGCCAATAGTGCAGGATAATAATCAGTAATAATTTTCTCTAAAATATCATCAGCGGTTTTCTCATCATAAGTGTGTGCTGTCATATTTCTGCTTTCAATCATGTTCATCCAGGTTTCTCCATTAGATATCAGGTCCATGGAAATTGCCTGACGGATAGCATCACGAGACCCTCTGATTTCGTGATATCCCTGATATATGGAATAATCTCTCATTAGATTCCATGAAAGTTCATACGTGAATTCAAATGATTTTATTAATCCTTGTTTCTCCATATTCGAAAGTGTCCGAGAAGAATAGAGATCAACTCCTTCCTTTAGAATTACCAGGGCTTTGTGATAATTTGTAAGTCGTTGAATATAGCGGATATCTTTCGGCATAATGCATCCTTTGTCTGTATGTAACTGGGTTCCGTTATTACAAAGGGTTATTCATTGTATGTTCTTTCCATTCGTTTGTTTGTGTAACATGTGACTTAAGTCTGTGGATTTGTTCTCCAACGGATTTTATATGTGTGTGTTGAAATTTAATATCAGCTATGGTGAGTTATCTCTTTTTAGATATCGAGACTACGGTCTTTCCGGGTGTTGTGTAGATACTCTTCGTGAACCTGAAGGAATGAGTCTAAAAAAAGTTTTGTGCAGATTTGTATAATGAAAAGTTTGAAGGTATTTATGATACTATTGTTGAATAAAGGGATTTGCTATAATTTTTAGATATGGCCACAGGATAACTTAATACTTGTTATCCATGATTGAATTGTACAATAATCGCGACAGAAATTTTAAATATCACATTAATAAAATAATTTAAATTTAACGATATTTCTTAATATATATACCTATATTTTAGGGACAACTTTATAAATATCTATTGAGTAATGATGTTATGTTTTTTATGTCCATAGGACATTATTACTAGAATAGACTAATCTTTGTATGATGAGTTTTCTAAATTATTATTAATTGTGTATATTCATAATGGGGCGAGTATCTATGGATTATTTTATTAAAGAAACCAAAAGTTGTCGTTGTGGGGCAATCAATGTCTTTTACGATGCGGATACTTTAAAATCTGGATATGAATGCCTTGAATGTGGCCAAAATATTGAAAATTCAAATCTGAATATTAATATTCAGGAATTTATTCAGAAAACTTTACCCAAAAATATTCAACCGAAGATTATAGATCATAAAATACTCCTTAATACTCATGATTGTGCAATTCTCCTTAATAGCAACTTACAGAATGAGTCCATTCCTAATTTACAGAGAAAGGTGAGGAAATATATTAATGATGGATTAATAGACGGAGAAAAAATTAGAGCACGATACCTAGTTAATTGGCCCTCGCTTTTTAATTATATTAGATTAAGTAAAAAAGAAAAACCTAAACTATCGACTAAGGAAGTTTCTTGTCTCCTTGGTATTTCTGTAGAAAAAATACGAAAAATGCTTTATAATGACACTCATCCACAATATTATGGTTACAAATTGAACCCAAAAGGAAAATGGATCATAGAGGAACGTTAAATTTTATGCGAACTTGTAGTCTATAAAATTGTCCCCATTTCTAAATTTCGCCATTCCATACCAGTCTTCATTAGGGTGCCAATCTGCATATTCAAGTAATCTGGTACAAAATTTATATGCAATTTCTACTGAATTGCACTTTTTGCAATATATTTTACCATATTGGTCACAATCAATCAACTGATAAGATTTAAATTGTTCTTCTGATGTTGATAACTCATTTGCTTTATCCTTCTTGACGAAATACTCATTTGACCATTTTTTATCAAAAATAATCCCCTTTATTGTTAATTCGATGAGATCTGGCATGGTTTTAACCTCATGGTTTTTGCCTTTTATGGTTAAAGAATAAATTTTTGCATACTTTTCTAAAGGACGGAAACTAACATCTGAATTATTAGACGTCGTTTTAAACGAAGGCCATATTTCTAACGCAATTTTTAAAAATTCATTTGTTCTTTCTTCAATATCCTTAATTTTCCAGTGGTTCATTTTTGCTAAATTATTATTTATACATAGTCCAGTATCAGCCACTTTATCAAATTTGCACAAAAAATTTTTATTATAAAATGAACTGTTCATTTGTTTTGTTAGTAATGTAAGATTACCTATAGTGTGTAAATAATAATCGTGATCTTTCCAATATCTTCCTAAATGATTCTTCCATTCTTTTGTAAGCGTTTGAGGCATTATATGTTCAAGAGTTAATTTACCTATGGGATCAAAATTTACCCCTATTCCACCTTTACGCTCTTCTATGGAAAGTAAAATAAAACGAGTAAAATTGTTAAATTCATTAGATTTGTAAAAATCATTATTACTAAAATTTTTTTCAAATGTATAATCATCGGGAAAATCAAATGACAAATTTTCCTTAACAATTTGTATTATTTGTTCCTCATTTTTATTGTTAATAGATGAGCACAAATCGAGAAATACTTGTTCTGTTGATTTAAAACTAATATTACAAACATTTTTTCTGACATAATAGGTTTCGATTATTTTTAAAATTTGAATGAGCGTTTCCTGCTTCATTGTTTTTAAATTTTTATATCTATTCATACATTTTAAAACAAAGTGCATGTATTGAGTACCTAACAAATATTTAAGCTTCTGAAAAACAATGATTAATTTTTCATCAACAGTTCCTTGAAGCCGCTTTGGATTCGATAAGATAATTATATTGTAATAATCAGCATACAGTTTCATCTCTGCCAGAAAAGATTGAATATCATCAAATTGTTGATCTCCCTTCAACTCAATAGAAAGTCGATCCATTATTGCATGAGATAATTGTTCCTGCCTAAATATCCCTGATTTTAACTTGTCAGGATCTTTTAATAGAAAGTATCGTAAAAAAATGGGAAAATCAGCCATATTTTTAAACTGGTCTTCAATGCTTTTCCAAAATGTTTTGTAGAGATGGTTTATTGTATGAATATCATCGAATTTTCCTAAAATTGTATTTCGAATAATGTCTATCGGTTCTAATCGAATTCCTGTTAGGTTTAACGTTTCGAAAATGTAGCCCACGTTGTCCGAAAAATCTAATTTAATCAAGATGAATTGAAGACCATTTAATATTGAATCGGTTATTTTTTTAGGATCAAAGAAGTTGTAACTTTCTTTATATTTCTTTAAAAAGTAGTCATAACACTTATTTACATTATTAAATGATCCTTTAGAATATCCTGTTAATATTGATGAAAAATCAGGATTATCATAATCTGATAATTCTAATTTCGGAAGATTAATTTTTGTTTCATCAAATTGGAAAAAAATTAGTCTATTAATATTATTAACAATATCATTCTGATCTGAAAAAACTGATTTTATTGCAGAAAGGGCTAAATATGTTGTAGTCAATCGTTGTTGTCCATCAATAATCCAGTAAATTGGATTTGGAGTTTCAACGATTTTTTTGACTACAACGGTACCTAAAAATTCACGATAATTTAAATCATTTGAATAATATTTTCTAAAAAGTGTATTAAAATAATCATCCCATTGTTCTTCTTTCCATTCAAACCGTCTTTGAAAAACGGGAATTTTATATTGAACTGATTCTGAAAAAATACTTGCAAAGGTTTCAGAAGACGGCTCCATGTGTCTATTGTATATTTTTAATCGGTATAACTTTTATGATGTTGATTTTTTGAACACTTTGACAATAAAAATTATTTACTGTGTTAAAAACCAGAAAAACTATTACTTTATTGAGTATCTGGTGTTATCTCATTTGTATTTATGTTTTTAAACAATTCTGAATTCTAACAAATACAAAGTATTGTATGATAAAGATTATCTCCTACAATCATCCCATCAGACCCTGGAAAATTTATGGTTTAAACCGAATAGAGGACCCCGCCACCGGTTCACAATATTTATATATCAATCCAGTGTAATTCCCTTTCATCAACGCAACATTTGAGGCAATTTATCTATGGTCACCCAATTATATGAAAAAATTCTAGTTGCAATCGACGGTTCTGACCGAAATAAAACCGCAATTGAAGAGGCCCTGAGGATAGCCCGCGGAACTGGATCTATGGTATATGCGGTATTTGTAAAGGATATCCATCGGTACAATTCCACACCAACAGATGTCATAATGGTCGATCTTCAGGTTACTATCCAGAAACTAGCTGAAGATGCACTTGCGGTTGTCCGCGACCTTTCTGAAGGAGTAAACCTGGAGACCGTCGTTCTTGAGGGAAAACCGGATGTCGAAATTGTCAGGTTTGCAGAAGAAAAGGGTATTGACCTTATCGTTATCGGTACAAATGCAAAACGGGGATTTGAACGACTGCTCCTTGGCAGTGTTGCTGAGCAGGTCATCAGGACGACATCCTGCAAGATACTTGTAGTAAAGTGATAAGACGGCTAGGAAGGCCGGATGAATAACTGAGTCGCAGAGAAGAGGAAGCAGTAGCCACAACGGTTCCCGGTGTTTTATCTATATTGCTGGAGAAACACAACGGAATTCACCTTAATAGATACTCGAATCATTCACCCGGCTCTCAAGATCTGCCAGTTCCTGCTCGAGTTCGTGTAGTTTCTTTGATGTACTCGCAATCTCTTTTTTAATCCTTCGAATATTCATTCGGTTACAACTCACTGACAGATATTCTTTCCCCAGTTCTTCCGTGATATACTGTTCTAACTGACTACGGAGAACAACAAAATAGGGATTACCCCTGATTTATTTCTCCCGGAATTCCAGTTTTCCAATCGTATTCCCTTTCGTATGAACTCCCTGTCCACCTCATATTCCATTACTGCCGTCTTTTCACTAAGGGTCGCCCCTTTCCGGTTCCATTCGCCATATTCTGCCATATCTCATCAAAGGAAGACGAATTACCGGAGGTTAATAATTATATTAGGAGGGACACCGGTATCATACCTTGTCTGCCTCGCCCATTTAGAGAGAACGGGGAAACATGATGCGTTTCTTCCGTATCAGATAAGTGAATCATTAGATAACGATTAATGTCAATATCATCATTAGACCGTTTTTGTATCATGAAGCCGTTATACAACACCCATAATAGTCAGTCATAATCCTTGAAATTCCCATAATCAACTTCTAATTATTTGTTTCCTGGTCTTTTTTTTGTTTAAGTGAGATTTCTAATCGAATCAACTTTAACAATTCATTGTATGGATTCTCTCCTTTTTTTGGTAAAAATAAATGTGGGCTTACAACTGAAATACAACCATTCTTTCCCTTCATATCTGATTGCTTGGTGCTAAACAGAATTACCGGGATATTGTTGCATTCTGATTGAACTATTCCAAAAAGAGAAATAGCAGAATTGAGAGGAAGGAAATATTCTGCAATTATGATATCATATCTGACTTTTGATATCCGTTCTATTGCTTCTTCCAATGAACGACAGATATCAACCTGAATATCCAGATTTTCTTCAAGTACTTTTTTTACTTTTAAACGTGCTTTTTCATTTTTGTCTATATATAAACAGAGAATCATGAATACCCCAAAAAATTATTTTTGTGGGTGGAGGTGATGAGGCACTATCCCCTCTTCGATCTCTTCAACTCCATGAATTACTTGATCAATAAATGCCAGAATTGCTGGCATAACTACGATAGCCCCAATTAAAGAGAATAACACTGCAATGATGGTCGTAAGCCCGAAATTACTGATAATCGGAAATGTGGAAAGAATTAAGGCTGAAAACCCGAAAAAGGTTGCGAATCCTGATACCATAATTGCAGATCCTATTCTACTGACACTGCTTTGTAATGCTTCAATAACATTATCTGTCTTTTCCCTTTCTTCGATGTACCGCTCCATTACTAAAATGGTATATTCAGCAGCAACACCGATAGTCATCGAGCCAAGACAGGCAGTCATAGGGTTATACGTGATACCCATAACATACATGGCAACAGCGTTCCATCCGACAATCGCGAAAATTGGAACGATAGGCGTAATTGCGTAGATATTCCGGTAGACAAGTGCAAGAAACAGTACTACAAGGATAAATCCTGCATATGTAATAGGCTCCTTACTTTCAATAATGTAATCTACTAACAATGTAAATAAACCAAAGTCGCCAGTAATGTTGGCCTGAATTCCTGGTGGTGGTGGATATAACCTGAGATCTCCTTCGATGTTTTTCTTGAGATCACTCTTCGATTGAGTCTCAAGTTTTACGGTATAAAACTCAAAGAGAGCCTCATTATTGCCCCTTACATAAGTTTCCTTGATGTTTTCAGGAATTCTATCCAGGACTTGTTCCAGCTCACTTTGTGTTTTAGGCAGAACTCCATTATTATATGCAACAAGATAATCAAGTATACTTGAAGAGCGAATAATTTTGGTTTTGCTTTTTTGCTCGAAATCAATGAACTCCTTCATCCATTTCATCGTATTAATTGTCATAACATCCGATCCGCGGATCAGAATCGGCACAGAATCAGTAGAGCCTATGTTCCGGGTTACTTTATCGAGATTAGCCTTTGCTGGCATATCTGGGGGAACAAATGCTTTCTCATTTGTGTCAACCGGGATCATGGGATCTAGTTGGAGCCCTATTATTGCAAGCAGGAGAACGATGAGCAGAATGGGAACTGGACGTTTTGCAATAAATATTGCCGTTTTCGAGAGAGAATGATCGACAACAGTTCCAAATTTGGAAACGCCATGACCTTTTGCCTTATAATTAATTAAAATCGCTATCAGTGGAATACCTATTAACGAAGTAATGTAGCAGGTAACTACACCGATAATACTTACAAGTCCAAATCCCTGCATCATAGGAATTGGAGAAAGAAACATTGCAATAAATCCCATGCAGGTTGCAAGCATGGCGTATAATACAGCGGGTCCGGTTTTTGTAATGGTAGTTTTGATTGCCTCTGGAAGGGGATTGTTTCGTGCTTCTTCTTCAAGACGTGAGTGAAACTGAATGGCATAATCTATCCCAAGTCCAATTATCACAGGAAATGCCGAAATTACAGCCAAACTTATTTTCATCCCTGATAGCCCGATGAACCCGAAAGAGAACAGCAAGCCTGCAGCGACAATAAAGACCGGAATAAACCGATGGTTTACATACCCGAAGAGAAGTCCCATAATAATGACCATGAGAATCATGGCTGCCATAATGAGAACACCCAGGGATTTGCCCATCTCTACTTCCATTTGTTGTTTAAATGCTGCCGTTCCGGTGATCTTAATTGACACTCCCGGTGGAGTGTTCGTGCTATCCAGGAAATTTTGAAGGTTTGATATCGCAGCTTTTCGTTTTTCAAGTGCTAATCCAGATTCAAGATTTATCTGAACCAAGTTTAGCATTCCGGTGGGTGTATATAATTGAATCGCCGATTCCGGAACTTTACTCATCACATTCTTCATCTCACCTGATGATGCAGGAATTACCTGATTATTCAGGGATTTGACTACATCTGAAATACTGGATATTGATGAGATATACTGAAGGTTTAAGATCGGTTTTTCAATGGAGTCGATATATTGCAGAAGAGAGGGACTCGTAGAATCTCCTGATTCTATGAGTAGGATTACTGAATCCTTTTGAAATTTGTCAGAATAATGATTATTAAGTATTCCTTCAGGAGATGAAGCACGTAGATAATTTTCATTTCCTGTTGACATTGATACCATGGATAATCCAAAGAGAGAGATTACCATGAGTACCAGAATAATTTTTGATAGTGTTCCTGGCTTTGCCAGTATCAGATCCGCAATATGAGAAAAAATTGAAGGCATTATCTCTGCCTCATTTACTTCTGTCGTTGCTTTCGTTGTTTTTCACGGATAGTATATACTCCTCCGAGAATCAGTACCAGAATTATTCCAATGACTCCGGGGTTTGATAAAAATGCTGCAGGACCTTCAGGTTTAACAACATTAATTGGAACTTTGATGGTATCTGATACATGACTGTCATCCAGGGAATCGCGGTATTTGATCTCTGAATCAAGACCATAGACTTTGGTGTCTGCATCTGATGTCAGGGTCAGCCCAAAGCGTGCATTAGCGCTCTCTCCTGGTTTTAAATCTCCAAGGTATGCAAGATCATCGCTGCTTGAAAATGGATCTACTGCACTTATTCTCGCTTCTGCACTGTATACTGTGACTGAACCATCGTTTTTATACGTAACTTCTACCGGTTTTTTATTACCTGGATTAATTTTTGGGGCATCACTGGTAACGGTAAAATGAACCTTGGATCCTACAGGGATTCCGACTCGTTTAAACGGTGACATCAGTGTCTTCCCATCTCCATTGTCATACACCATACCAACACTGATTGGATATTCCTGTGGATGGGCATCTTCGGATACACTCACTTTGTATGTCACTGTTGTGGTGTCGTTTGGAGCGATTGTTCCAACGTATACTCCATTTGAAACAGGAACAATTGGAGAGTCAACGGATCTGTTTAGGTATGCAATCGCACCTGTTCCCGCGTCATTTCCTATGTTTTTCAACGTAAGGGTAACATTACCGGAACCTCCTGCATTGATGTTATCGGTTTTTACATCAACAACTGCCAGGTTGATTGCTGACTGGACGATAAATGGAAGATTATCCTCGAATTTTTTGTTCAGGTACCTGTATGAAATGGTATCAGTTCCATCCTGATCAGCACTGTTCAGGTACGTGTAATCAAGGGTGATTGGAAGATCATATTTCCCTGCTTTGGCATCATCAGGTAAGTATACTTCAAATGTCGCGACTGTGCTATCAGATCCCTTAATATCTCCAATCATTTGGGAATCTGATTTTATCAATGCCTGACTATTCCCGGGAGATAATGAAACCGTAACCATCTTGGCGGTGTTTGGACTGTCATCCCGGTCAATAATTCCAGATTCAACAAATTTAAGTTTATTTAATCCTGAATTTTGTACTTTTATCTGAAATGGAATTGTTGTACCTGGTGTGAATTCATTATTCCCGACAATACTGACCGAAAGATTAGGAGACCCGGTCATATATTTTGTTCCTGCAAGAACTGGGGTTGCAGTACCAGCCACGAGGACACATATCAAAATGAGCAATAATGAGATATTTGTCATAGTAATTGGTGTAGACTTTTCTCGTATGGTATGTGTTAACCCATGTCCTTTTTGCCATTGTATTAATCCATTTTTAAATAATTTCATTTCATTATCTCCAAAATTTGAATTGTAATTAAAACCATGATGTATCAATTAATCTCTTGATTCTCAAGATTCGGAGATTATCCTATGAATCTGAATAATTGAATCAAGGGTATACGTGTAGACGAACATTAGTGAACCTTAGAGACGATTTCTATGAACTTTTCACCAGAGCGACAGAGGGCTCTCAGATCTCCTTCTGGGAGGGATGAAATACGATTTTGAATCATATTTCGCATCTGTTCTTTAAATAATTCCAACTGCTTTCTTCCTTTTTGGGTGATACTGATGTTGATTACCCTTCTGTCATTCTGATCATTATGACGTTCTATCAATCCCTCAATGACGAGTGAATCCACTAAAGTGGTCATATGAGGTTTTGAAATGTAGAGTAATTTTCCAAGCTGGGACATTGATAGCATCGGAATCTCATAAAGTTGGATTAGAAGGCGTAACTTCAGTTCCTGTATTCCTGTGTTCGTTTTTCTTTCAGCTAAAAAGAGAACATTATGATACAATTCAATGATCTCCATTAAGCAGTCCACGGCCTTAGATTCTACCGTCTTGTCCATAACTCGTTCTACACTATATTGATTGTTTCATAAGTTGATAATTGTATTGGTTTATTGTAATCATAATATACTGTGTGGTCACATCTCTTTGTTTGCAATTTTAACCTATGAGATACCGAACAAAAAACAATATAAAAAATTTACAAAATATCCATATTCCTCATGAAAAATGAGATCTGGGGAATTATCGACGTGGTTTCTCTTTTTAGAAAAGATGCTAATTATTCTCTGTCAGTTTATAGTAAACATATATTATTATAAACTTTAGAGACGATCATGTTCTGTAGAAGTGTTGGGGTCGATCTGGATGATTCTGTAACTGAAAAAATTGGAATAATGATGGTGTCCTTATTTCAAAACAGACCGGGAATTATTTCATCGGCAGTATTTCTTTGATTCGCACGAGTCGTCCTCTTACGATTAAAAAATGCTCTACTGGTGAAATAATCACGTGTATGTATCGTTTAGCGATTGTTGTACATAATATGTCTGCTGACCAGGGAAGAACAATCCTAGAGAACATATTGTAAATTTCCCGCGTTCTAACCCCTTTCATATATATCCACATTCTACCCAAAACCTTCTACGCTCCTTTTTTCCATCGCATATCCTGATTAATTATTTAATATACTTTTATTATCATCATCAAATTTGTATCATTTATCCAAAAATTTAATTTACTATATAAATTATAAACTATGTAATCTAATAGTTTTTAAAATCGCTTAAATACTGCTTAAAATCAAAATTAGTTCGCATTTTTTACTATATTGCGATATTGATTTATCTTACAAAGTTAAAACTCGATTCGCCTTGTGGAAGTTAGTTATCATGTGTGATAACACAACCATCTGGTAATGTGAGGTTATCTCATGAACGCACGAATAGTAGTGGCTTTGATGGTATTTGTCGCATGTGCATGTGTTGTACTTCCGGCATCTGCATCAATCAACAAGGTTAGCCAAGGAGGAGATGTCTTCATTGGTGAAAAAAACCTTGATGTATCTGCAGGGATGGGAGGAGCCAAGCAAATTGCATGGTGGCAGCCAGGAAGCAACTCAGATACAGAACAGCCAGCTGACATTCAGTCAGTCGCAAATTCTAATGCATTTTATGTATCCCCTGATATCTATGTCGGTAAAACGGGAATATGGTATCAGTGGAATGGAACTGTAAAGGGATCTCCGGCAATTAATGTCAAAGAACCATCAGTTTCAATTAAAATCTGGGATGTTACTGCTAATGAAGATGTAACTGGCAAGGCGGTGCCGGTTGGCAATTATGCTGACTTTGCAATAGAAACTAACATGCAGAGTTTTTCAACCCGTCCTGGTTATCAGGCAGCTGATGGTCCATTTAAGATCAAGGTTAAGACCTCTGATGGCGGGGTTTATGAGCAACTCGTTGGAAACAACGGGAAGACGTACCCTCTGACTGGTTTAACCGTGAGCCAACAACTCTGGTACTGGGTTGGAGAAGGTAATGATCATTCCAAGTTCCCTAAAAATGATGGTTGGAACACTGCAGCAGAAGATAAAAACAACAACCGCCTGTATAAAGCCGGTGTTTACACCTTCTGGGCAGAGTGCAATGCCAACGCTATGAAGGACCAGTATAAAGCACCAGATGGATCAGATTACACTGGAAAGACTGTTTCCTCAGTAAAAAGTGTTCAGATAGCTACTGATCAGGTTAAGATAGAAGCTAACAAGGATACTGTCGTGCGTGGCAATCCA
This sequence comes from Methanospirillum lacunae, assembly GCF_003173355.1. Taxonomy (NCBI): domain Archaea; kingdom Methanobacteriati; phylum Methanobacteriota; class Methanomicrobia; order Methanomicrobiales; family Methanospirillaceae; genus Methanospirillum; species Methanospirillum lacunae. The sequence goes on from NZ_QGMY01000008.1 coordinate 213,528, forward strand.
TTCTCTGTTACTGTTACCGGTGTACCAAATGCAGAATACTTCATTTGGGTTAAAGATACCAACTCTATGACTGGAGCATCTACCGATCAGCCACCAATGATCCTGACGACTCAGGATAACCTCAAACAGGATGATCCGGCAGGTCCGTATGAGATAGGTAAATATCAGTATGAAGGTGGTGCAGGAAAAACTATCAAACAGGATGTTCCTGATGACCCGGATTACCACGGAACCAAGTGTTATGCTCAGGTAAAACTGAATTCCAGTGGTACCCGTACTGTTGAGTTTAAAACAACCAAAGATACAAAAGACAAGAAGTACACGGTTCGTGTAGAACGCAAAGTAGGAAACCAGTTCAAGTCTGATGAAGTTGATATCAAAGTAGAGAAAGGCGATGTAACAATTGTCGCTGCAGGTGACCAAAGTTACTACCTTGGTGAAGAAGTCAAGCTTTCTGGTACTAATTCAGAAACTGATATGACCTATCTGTTCGTGACTGGTCCAAACCTTCCAACACTAGGGGCGAGCCTAAAGAATCCAAAACAGGAAATTAACAATAATCAGCCTCAGTCATTCGATGAAGCGGATGTACAGGATGATGATACCTGGGAGAAGAAATGGCAGACTCAAAACCTTGAGCTTGATGCAGGGACTTACACGATCTATGCGGTAAGTGCTCCTAATGACAAGGACCACCTCAACGATGCTGAGTATGATACAGTCTCTCTTGTTATCAAGAAACCATACATCCAGGCAACTGCATCAACCAGTGTCATCGCAAAGGGTGACAAACTCTACATCAGAGGTACAGCAGAAGGCGATCCCTCAAAGGGTGTTGCACTCTGGGTTCTTGGTAAGAACAAAGTCATGTACGATACTGAATCAGTCAATGATGACATGACATTCGAAAAGGAATACAAAGAAGGAGTCACGAAAGAGCTCTATGCTGGTCAGTACTTTGTCATTATCCAGCACCCGATGTACAATGACGAATTTGATGTATATCCTGACAATCCATTGAACCCCCAGAATGTTCTCGGTACCTACCCGACCCGTGGTTCTCAACTCTTTAAGATCGGAGGACAGGGTGCATTACAGGGTACTGATGCTGCAGAAGCACTCGTTCAGGCAATCAACAACGCTATGGTTGATGATACCTACACAAAACTTGCATTCCTTGTAGAGGAGCCAAAAGTTACTATTAATCCAATTGGTGAACAGAAGGTAGGAGCCAAGTTTGACGTTAGTGGTACCACCAATCTGGCATACGACGACAATGATCTCCTTGTTGAGATTACGTCCTCATCATTCAAACCCACAGACAAGTCACAAAGTGGTGAATTCAGTGGTGCAACTGGAACTGTAAAAGTTCAGCAGGGCACGGATGGTCTGAACAAGTGGAGTTTCAATGTTGATGCATCCACATTTAAGCCAGATGAGTACATCGTTCGTGTGTCCGGTGTTACAACCGATGTCGTTGAAACTTCATTGTTTAATGTAGTAGAAGCAGGCAGTACTCAGGTTAAAGCATCAGGATCCCCAGCAGCAAATGTTACTCCGGTTTCATCCGCTGTGAAGAATGTAACTTCGAATGCAACATCTAATGTAACTGAGAAAGCAACGGTCTTAACAGAGAAACCGACAACTGTTGTAACAACCGTTCCGCCGACTCAAAAACCAACAACCGTTCCAACAACTCCTGAACCAACCAAAAAGTCTCCAGGATTTGGTATACTTGCTACACTGGCAGGTCTTGGAGCAGTTGCATTCATTATGTTGCGTAGAAACTAAGGAATTCCTTAGTAATCTTTTTTTAGACGACTCTGGTGACTATTATCATCTGATATCGAAAAGAGTATTGTCGTGTTTCCCCATTATTTTAGTTAATTTTAACTAATATATTGCCCATATCTGGATGGAATAACCTGTACATGGCTCTCGCATGTATAAAAAACAATTTTAAAAGCAGTATATACAATACTGCAAATTTTGGGCTCTATATTAATTTAGATGATTATATCATCCAATTAATTAGTGTAGAAATAGTTGAAGTAGTGGTATTAGAATTAGAAAATTCAAAGAAACCAGATTTGGATATCTTTATTGGTTGGAGAAAGATTGAGTAGATTTTGTTGATTATCGGCAGGACAACCAGGTTGTACTCTCTCTTGGTTTCAATGAATTTGAGGTTCTGATTTTTTTAAAAATCTGTTCTCCTTTCTAATGCTAAATACTCATCTACCTATACCAATTAGTTTACTAAGGTTATAATCATACTGGTGTAATATACTCATTCAGAAATATTTACTAATTTTATGAGATGAAATAATATTATGGATTTGTGATGGTCTCAATAAAGGAGTTCGTGAATATTTCCAATATCTAACAAGATCCTTATAGAATGATTCTCACAGAAAGAGTGAGTTTAAAAAAATATTAGTGTAGTTTATCAATAAAATTAGGGTATTTCTTTCGAATATTCATGATTTTTGTTACACATTCAGCAAGAGTTTCCAGATCTTCAGGAGATATAACTTCTAACTTCCTTCTTACTTCAACACGAAGAAGTTCACGAACATCTTTGAATTTTTTCTGCCCTTCTTTGGTCAATTGAATATTTATTATCCTTCTGTCCCCTGGATCAGGAAGACGCTCAACCAACCCTTCTGCACTGAGTGCATCTACAATTTTGGTAATATATGTCTTGGAGACTGACAAAAGATCTCCAAGTTCTTTCATTGACAGTGATTTTGACAAAAAGAGATGATATAATAACCGGTAATGTGCATCCGGAATCCCGGTTAATGATGGGCGCATTGAAATGAGATCTTCAACTTGAAATTCGATAAAATCAGAAAATTTATCGATATCCTTTTTGTTATTTTTATTAACCATAATCCTGTTTTTTTATCTTGTTCAAATACTTTGTATAAGATTTTTATTGGAATAATCTACTTATATTAGTATCAATTTTTCGGATTTATAAAACCTCCAGGAAAACGAGGTTTCAAAGTTATTCTTGGATTTGAAAACATAAATATTAATATTCACTAAAATAGTTCCTGAATTTTCGGATTCCATTTATTTGGGATGTAATGAGGAGAGTCCGCACTTGTTTCAGGTCTTGAGAAGATCTTGGCTGACACTATCCGGTGATTTGTATTCAGAAGATTTTCGACGTTTAATCCCTTTCTTCCTGAACTATTAACCGAAAATTGTCCTCCCAGATATTAGTGGTTCTAGATGCTATATATATACCTGTATGATTATTATCTGAATCTGGGTCTCCGGTATGGGAGAATATGATTTCTGGGCGGCAGGTTTCTACCCGGTGAATGGATTAGGGCTCTCTACCCTGCTGCCAGAGAAGAGATACGATATCGGTGCTGATGCTTCAATTGTAAGAATTATTACAGGATATGTTCAGTTATTAGGTTTTTCTTGTAGTCGATAGAGAGATCCTTTATTGTATCTGGTTAAAAATCTCCTATGCAAAAGTTATCTCTTATCGGTGTATTACCTTTCATTATCATCATATTTATGGCAATATGTCCGGTACATGCTGCAACACTTTCGAATTCATTTGTACAAGAGACTCCTACACCGCAGCCTACACCATATCCCTATCAGACATACTCACCGTCATATTGGACTGTATTTCCTACTCCCACTGAAACGGATGTAGATACTCGGCAACGGATACTTGATAAAGCGAATTCGTGGTTTGGGATGGGATTGGAACAGTTACAGAAAAATAACTATGATGCCGCTGTAGGGGATTTTAAACTCGCCTTATTAATTGATCCGGGAAATAGTACTATTCAAAATGGGTTGACTACAGCACAGAATCATGGAAATACTACAACTTAATTTTTTAGAGATTAATTACAATGAATCAGGTTGATGAAAATTTTTGTTTCTTTGCTTACATCTTAAAACCAGATGAATCTGTAGTATAGGATCGGTCGTTGGCAAACCCGGGATCTTATTCTTGAAGGCACAGAATCCGAACAATGTGTTGAATTGTTATATGACAAGATGAGTATCAGTATTCGCTTGTGATTCCTGCAGATCAGAAATCTACTCTGCTGATAGAACTTAACTATATTTAGTAATTATGATGTTTTTGCAGATAGGTAAGGACCTTATCAGATTCCAACCACCGGGTGTCTAATTGTTTGATTAAATCATCAATCTGGTTGATATAATAAAAAATATTATTGGATGTAACCGGATCACAGGATTCAGCTAAAATTGCGAGAATTGTTAATGGATTTCTAATACCGTCATTTAGAATTGAAAACTCAGCAAAATTCTTTTTGAGTTGATTGAGAGAAATCTCGTTTTCTGACTCTACTTTTTTTCTTCTTGTGATATCATCAATAGTACCTTCCAGGAAATGGATCTTTCCGTCTTCTTTTCTAATGACTTTCTCATTTATTGATATCCAGATAATTGATCCATCTTTACGATATTTCTCTGTTTCAAATCCTCTTACCTCTCCATTTACTTCAAGAAGGTGAAATAGTTTGTCAAAATCTTCAGGATGAACATACATCTGGTTTTTAACATCTGTTATAGTTGCTTTCAACTCTTCCGGAGTGTCAAATCCATGTATTCGTGCAAATGCAGGATTCACATCTATTATGGAGCCATCTTTTGTTTCTTTAAATATTCCCAGGATAGCATCCTGAAATATCGAACGGTATTTATGTTCGCTTTCCTGAAGGGCTTCTTTCGTTTTTGCAAGTTGGAAATATTGATCTTTTAAGGATTCTTCAGATGAAAGAAGTTCTTCATAGGCAGATGCCAGTTCCTCCCTGCTTTTTAAAACCTGATTAAGGTATTTCTCTTCTTTTGTTCTATCATTGATAATACCACAGAAAATACCTTCATCGCCAAATTGACCATAACTTATACTAATCTGGAGGTTTTTTTGATCATCCTGAGTACCATTCAGTAAAGCTATCTCAGACGTAGAACCTGTTGTCTTTGCCAGATTCATTAATTCATCCCATGTATTTGATTGGAGGATAAAGGGAAGAGTGCTCACATGAGATTGAATAACTTTTTCTTTTGATTGAAATGAAAATTCAGAGAACGTAATATTTGTGTCATAGATAATGCCCTCATTATTAAACCAGAATATTCCTTCCTTTAGATGTTCTATAGAATGGGCTAATTTTTTTAGTGCATTTTGTGCAATAGTTTCCGGGGTAATATCTGCTATGTACCCTTCAATTGCAACCAACACGTCTTCTTGGAATACTCCCCTGCCTTGCTCCCAAACCCATTTAATAGATCCGTCTTTACAGATAATCCGATAATTTAATTGAAAAGGTCGATTTTTAATTATTCCGTCTTCCACAAAATCCCAGACCTTTTGTTGATCTTCTGGATGAATTACCGATCCATACGAAATATCCCGGTTAAATAGCATTTCTTCCTTTTGATATCCTGTTAATGAGAAGACCCCATCACTGATTACCATCATTGTCCAATCGGCATCGTTCTTACAGCGATATACCATTCCGGGAAGATTGTCTGTTAATGTTTGAAGAACACGGCTTTTTTCTTCCAACTTTTCTTCAATCTCTTTCCTTGCCGTAATATCTGTATGTGTACCTACGATTCGAGCAGCGATTCCATCTGGATTCCACTCTACAACCTTCCCTCTCGCTAAAATCCAAAAATAGGTATTATCACGTTGTTTTACACGGTATTCAATGGCGAAATTATCACCATGTTCAAGAGTTTTAATAAAATGTGATCGAACACGTTCTTGATCGTTTGGATGAATGAGCGAAATCCAGTGTTCGAAGTCTGGAGCAAAGGCACCTGGTTCATATCCACACATCCTGTAAAACTGAGGAGAGAGAAAGAGGACACCTGAAGAAATATTGTAATCCCACAATCCATCATTGATTGATTCTAACGTGAGAGCATATCTCTTTTCGCTAACTTCAAGAGCCTGTTTACTTAAAGTAAGTTCATTATAATTGGTGCGAAGTTCCTCTTCAACTGAAACAATTTCTTCATATGCAGCCTGAAGTTCTTCGTTTTTCCTAAATAGTTCTTCTTCTGCTTTTCTTTTTGCTACAGCCTGTTTGACCTGATGTCTGAGATCAGCAAATTGCGACCTAGGATCACCACCCTTTTGGACGTAAAAGTCAACTCCGTTATTAATTGCAGCAATGGCCACATCTTCTCGTCCTCTGCCCGTAAACAGAATAAAAGGAATATTTCCAATTGTAGACCTGACTTTTTTTAGTAATTCTATTCCATTCATTCCCGGCATTTCATAATCAGAAATAATAATATCATACCGGTTTGAATTGATTACATCAAGAGCACCAATTGGTGAAGAGATAGTGTCAACGGAAAAATCTCCATCTTTTTCAAGATAGATTTTCGATATCTCTAAAAAAAGTTTTTCATCATCAATATGGAGTATAGAGATCATCGAATTCACATTGAATAAGATGGATCTAACTTTATTTGACTCATAGTGATGTTTATATGTATCATTCTAAAAATCAGGTCCTATTGTATGGTTTAGTTCTTGTTCAATATTGCTTAATAATGGATTATGGGATCTTATCGTATATGAGGTTAGTGATGAGTTCCTGATGATTGATCCACCCATATAATCTAAAAAACGTGAAGGAGAGATTCTTTTCCAACCTCTAGAGCCTATTTACAAACTGGAGGGTGTTTATCTGGATAAAAATTTATTATTTTTATCCTATCGAGGTGATTCCAATATTTCAGGATATTTTTATTGAAGTAGCAAAGAATTGGACTGGATCACTATCAATTCACTTTCCCGGTTTGATTCATTCAACAATAGCAAGAATACTGCAATATTCGTCCTTTATCATAAATGATAAACGATTAGACTCGCTATATAAGATTCAGGCAATAATTCTATCAGATCATATGTAGTGACTATCTCATATGAGTAATCGTTTTTCGACAATTATGAGAGATTACTTCTTGTATTGAATTTGATTATAACAAGAGATAACGAGAATATTGATATAGAGCACTTTCACTCGTAAACAGGATCCTGAACAACGTGTATGATTTGTAAATGCTTGTAATCGGGCCCTAATGGGTAGCTGAGTGATCTCAACAACCGTTATCATTTTCTGATATGCGACAGGGTGTCTTTTATCATTTCCTTATACGAAAAAAGGGTTTATGCTTTTTCAAAGCACTTCATTTTATTTATACAGTACCAGGTGCCTGGTATTTTTTAGCAAAAATTCTGCCATCAGTCACGGTGATTGAGTCAGGAAGAACCCCTATTGCTCCGGAGTTTGCATTCATCGCCTTAAGGGTTACTGAATAGGTTCCAGGAACTGTATAGGTATGAGTTGGATTTATCTCCCCTGATGTTTTTCCGTCTCCAAAATTCCAGATGTACGAGGTTGGATTGCCCTGACAGGCACTGGTAAATGCAACAGTCAGAGGAGCTGGACCTGTGAGAGTATTGGCGGTAAATGAGACCTGAACCGCATCAGAAGATCCTGAAGTAGAATTTGTCTGGATTGTAGGTACTGCGTTTAAAGACCAATTATTGACCGACCCGAGCATGCTGGTTCCACCATTGGGTCCTGGCTGGGAAAGGAGGGACTCCATATCAACGGTCTGTGTTGTCGTTGCAGAATCAGAGTTCTGGATCTCAACAATCCAGGCATCATAATCCCCATGATTGCCTGATACGTCGCCATCATCAGATGCAGTATAACCAGCTACCAGGTACCTGTCGCTGGAAACTTGAATAATCGATCTTGCATCATCTTCTCCAGTTCCTCCAAGACATTTCTGCCATAGGAGATTGCCATCAGCATCAAGTTTCACTATCCAGGCATCGTAATTACCGTGGTTACCAGACACATCACCGTCATCTGATGCGGTATACCCGGCAATCAGATACCCATTGTCAGAATCCTGTATGACAGATTCAGTACCATCATCGCCTGAACCGCCAAGACATTTCTGCCATAGGAGATTGCCATCAGCGTCAAGTTTCACTACCCAGGCATCGTAATTACCGTGGTTACCTGAAACATTCCCATCCGTGGAGTTGGTATATCCCCCAATTAGATAACCGCCATCAGTGGTTCTGATAAGTGATAATGCTTCATCATCACCGCTGCCACCGAGACAATTCTGCCAGGCAATCCCCCCGGTGGTATTGAGACTGACTACCCATGCATCATAATCGCCATGATTACCCTTAACATCTCCATTCGTGGATTTAGTTATTCCTGCTACCAGGTATCCTCCTTCAGAAGACTCTAATGCCGAATTGATCTGGTCAAAACTACTTCCCCCAAGACAGTTTTGCCACTGGAGTGTCCCGTTTGCATTGAGTTTCTGAATCCAGCCGTCGTATCCTCCATGGTTTCCTGACACATTTCCATCCTCAGAGCCTGCACCTCCAGCAATGAGATACCCTGCATCAGCAGTCTGGATTCCTGACCATCCCCAGTCATATTTACTTCCTCCAAGACTGTTTGCCCATTCAGTTGTACCGTTAGAAGAGAGTTTCAGTACCCATGAGTCATCAGCACCATGGTTGCCGGTTACATTCCCGTCTGTAGAGTATGAATACCCGGTAATCAGGTACCCCTTATCAGCAGTCTGGTTTACAGACATACCGATATCAATATCTGATCCTCCAAGACTCTTTTGCCATTCAATGGATCTATTAGCAGCGAATTTCACAACCCAGTAGTCATAGTAACCGTGAAATCCAGACACATTTCCATCGGTAGAATTGGTGTAACCGCAAAAGATGTACCCTCCGTCAGTAGTATTAGCCATTGAGAAGGCACCATCATCACTGCTTCCACCATAGCACTTCTGCCAGGTTACATTACTGCCAGTGGTGTCTTTCGCTGCAGATAATGCTGATGTTATTGAAGTACTACCCGCCTTCACTTCCTGAGCCGAAAGGGTCATGAGTTGAGGTTTTTCTGCTGGCTGAAGCAGTGGTGTTGTATTGTTTCCAGAAGTGATATTAGATCCATGAAGTATTCCCGGGCCTGAAAACTCTGGTGCCGGCCCTGGGATAGCAGATACATTCAATGTCAGAAGACTGATACAAACCAGCCCGGTGAGAAGTATAAAAAAGCATCTCGCCGGATATTTAAAATAAGAATCAATTCTCATATTTCCCCATTTATCTCCCGTACGCGGCAAAACCATCCACCATACAGTAGTTCTTCGTACTATTTGAAAAGCAATATAATTATCGATATATGTTAGGGTATCGAGTTTGAAGATCAGAACCAGGTATCGGAATTAATCCTATAATGGATAACATTATTGGGTCTGGCAGAAAGAGTTGTGTTCCGTTGGTTGGTACGTCTACATATTACCCTCGCATCTCATGATTATTCGGTGAAAAAGGAATGATTGGATAGAATAATCAGATAAAACCGGGTATTGAAGAAAAAACTGAATTTGTTACCTTTCATGGTTTGATGGAGTAATACACAACCAGGACCCTGATATTCGATATTATCCTCCTCTGCCAATCCTGATTTTGTTTCCTTCTCTTGTTCTCTTTTTAATCTATCCAAAAACTCCTGGATCAATATCGTCAAGTGATTGTCCTTTTGTTTCTATTCTAAAGATCACTGTCACAAGAAGTCCTGCGAGTGATACAATCCCTATTACCACAAGAACACCTCCAATACCTGCAATATTCTGGACAATGGGGATAAGGAAAATTCCCACGGCAGCACCGGCTTTTGCAACTGCTGAAGCTAGTCCATGAGCTGATCCGCGAACTCTTGTTGGAAAGAGTTCAACCGGCAGGATGAACGTGGTTGCATTAGGCCCGAGATTTAAAAGCAGATTGAAGAAAATGAATCCGCTGAAGATGAGATAGATGTTGCTCCCAGACATCCACGCCATCAGGATAAGGAGCATGCCAAGGGTCATACCAATAAAACCATAGATCTGAAGTTTGATTCTCCCTATCTTGTCAACATACCGCATATTGAGCAGAAAACCCGCGAGCAGGAAGATATCAAGGAATGCAGATCCGGCTATTGACTGGTATATCTCATCAAGACCGGTTCCTCCTTTATTTGTGAAGAGAAGTCCTGCAAGCAGTATCGGGAGAAATATCCCGACACCATACATTGCTATATCCATTAAAAACCAGGGAATGGTGGCCAGGATTGTTCTCTTCCGATATTCTTTCGAAAAGAGAATTGAAAATTCAGAGTGCTCTTGTATGGTATTGATTGGCTCTTTATCCTGTCTTTCAACGCAGTCCCTGATTTTATCCTCTTTATGTGGGATAATACGACAGATAACACTCGCTGCCTGCCTGAAAAGTCCCTGTCCGAGATACCACCGGGGACTCTCCGGGACAGTTGCCCTTGCTATTAAAACGATTATAGCCGGAATTGCTCCTGATATCAGCATCCATCTCCAGGATGACGGATCAGGGTATATAAAGAGGGTAACAAGCCCAACGATTGCAGCGGCAAACATTCCGACTGCCTGAAATGCAAATGCTCCAATAAGCATTCTGCCTCTGAGCGCTACAGGCATAAACTCAGAGATATATGAAGCACATATCGGGTAATCAGCACCAACACCCACACCAAGGAGCAGGCGGAAGATGATGAGAGAGGATATGTCCCACGCAATACCGCAACAAAATGAAAAAATGATGAACAGGAAGAGATCGACGATATAGATTGATTTTCTCCCAAACCTGTCTGTGAGAATACCACCAATTGCTGCACCAAATATTGCCCCTATAACGGCAGCAGATCCAATAGCTCCCAAAAGAAGAGGAGTTGGTGAGAGGTCCCTGATGATCAACGGGAGGGCAATTGAGATAATAAAAAGATCATATCCATCGAGAAAAATTCCCATTGCGGATAGGATCCAAATTCTCCAGTGAGTCGGCGTAAGATGTGAACAATCAAGAAGATGACACAACGCAGCATCTCTCTTCGCAATTGCAGCAGCTTCAGACAAACTGTCACACCTTCAGACTATGGTACCGACAACAAGTCATGCAAAATTTGTTTCGCAAAGTCATGAGGGTTAAGAGTCAACATGTTCCTATATAATGGTAATTCAGCCTCGAAAATCAAATTTTCAGGCTTAAATATCAGTAATCAGGATAGATCTCATATATCCAAGTGCCATACATGTATGCCTGAAAATTATCAATCGGATTCTCACCTCACGAGTGGAAATACGGGTGTATGGAAAAAATGAGAGAGCTGATCGTGTATCCCGGATGTAAACATGCAGATTACTTTAAAAATGCGGATGCTATTCTGAGTTTCCTGACAATTGCATGAGGCTATAAACTATCCAGACGAACGGATCAGGAGCATGAATATCGATCTTCAGGTCCTGAAATCACTCTCTCGTAAAGAGAAGATATTATCGGCAGCAGTTCTGGCACTTGTATGGGGAGGAATTGTGGTCGCCTTGATTCTGTCAGAACTCAGGATCATCGAAGATCCAGGAACCTTCTTCTGGGGCTGTATTGCAGGATCCATTGTACTTGCTTACCTGGCGGTGAAGAAAAAGAAACTCGACCTTGTTTCTCTGCTCACCCCTGTGTATGCAGTCATCATCTTTACCGCTCTTGGCATTACTCCAAATCTTCTGCTCCAGGTATTATATGCAGCCTCTATCACTTTTCTGCTGTTCAGGATTCATCAGCGGTATTCCTAAATCCTATAATCCGGACTATATCCATTTTAGATTTCTTTTCTGGTAAAACTGATAAAAAGTATCCAGAGAATTGGAGGTCTATACCTGGATGAACCGTTTAAAAAAGGATGGTTTATTCGGAAAAGACATTATCATAGATCATGTCTGAACCGGTTGCCTCAAGACGTGCACGTTCTGCCCTCTCTTCTGCGAGTGCATGGATTGGCGGGGTCATGTCACGGCCTGGAACATGCTTGAACATCTTCTCGATCTCAACCTGTTGTGCATGCATGAAGAGTGCATTTGGAATGTCCACTGCACAGAGTTCTTCACACTGTCCACAGTTGATACAGGAGTCAGAGATGTGTGCGAATCTGATCAAGTGGAACATGAAGCCTGGTGGCACTGTACCTTCCGGAATGTACCATGGTTTCTTGGTAGAGCACTCGATACAGTAACAGATCGGACAGTTGTCGATACACTGGTAGCATCTGATGCACCGTGAGCTCTCGGTCATGATCTTCTGGAGCCGGTCTTTTCCAGCACCAAGGCCTTCAAAGTCGCGATGACGCCACTCTTCACCGAGTTTAAGCATTGCTTTCTCGACTTTGCCCCTGATATCAATACCCTTTGGATCTGGTGCACAGGTCTCGACAGCTCCGCTCGACTGGGCACCGTTCAGGAGATTTGCTCCCTTCTCAGAGCAGATTTCAATGAAGGTTGCCTTTCCTGCCTTCTCACCAAAGACTCCCCAGTTACCACAGGCAAGATCAGCCTGACGTGGAACTTTCATCTTGCAGCGGCGACAGTTAGACCTGCGTCCGTATCCTTCTTCTTCAAGTTCCTCAATCTTGATTCCCTTGTGACCGCCCTCGAACTCGATGATGAACTGACCCTTGTCGATCTCTTCCTTGTGAACAACATCAGGGTCAACCTCGAACTTCTCTGAGATCATCCGGCGTGCATCGACCGGACTTACAGATCCTCCACAGTTGACACCGATCAGGATAACGTTGTCAAGGTTGATCTGGTTCCGCTTTGCCATCTCGTAAAAGGCCATTGCGTCGCAACCCTTACAGGTAACCGCGAGTTTACTGTCCTTAGCACCGTTCAGGTACTTCTTGATGATCTTTGGAAGCAGAAGGGTACCACAGTGGAGTGATCCGGCAGTTGTGAGAATCTCTGCAGGGTCGGTAATGACGGCAGGTACTGCATCGTACAGGTCTTTACCCTTCTTGATTGCGACAACTGCATCAACAGTCTTGCTCTCAAGTGCGTACTTCAGCAGGGCAGTGATTGCTCCTCCACACTCTCCTTTCTTGAGTGTCTCAGCATCTTTAGCCCATGCATATACCATTTCGCCTTTCGCTGCCATGTTCAGGCCTCCTTGTCAACTGCAACAGTAAAGGCCGGCTTGGCTGACTCTTTAATCATTACTGCTTCTGGTTTGTCGGTCTGTTCCAGGCTGATACCTTTGTATGCCGGAACTGATGCGATCATTTCTGCAAATACATCTTCACAGGACTTCCATCCAAAGTCCTTGCCCATTGCTGCTGCAATGTCTGCTGTGATCTTCCAGTCGGCAGTTGCCAGTTCCGGAGCATCTGCAGCCTTGTGGACACGCTGGATTCTGCGTTCTGTGTTGGTCTGGGTCCCATCCTTTTCTGGAAGAGCTGCAGCTGGAAGTACGACATGGGCAACATCCATGAATGGTCCTGCAAGGCTATCCTGTAAGATGACAAGGCTTGCCTTCTTGAGTGCTTCAATGGTTACCGGGTATCCGCATTCGCAGACCTTCGGGTTGTCTCCGCCCATATAGACTGCTTTAGCCTTGCCTGCAAGGACTGCTGCAAATCCGCTTCCTTCTGCCGGAACTGCTCCGACATCAACAGCTCCCTGGCCGTTGTTGCGGCTGCGGAGAACTAATATTCCATCAGCGTTACCGGTGAGGATTGCAAGGTTTGCCATTGCCCGTGACCCGGCTTCAGTAAGAGCAGTTGGTGAGAATGCAAAGACGCCCTTGCCTGATGTGATAAGTTCAGCCGCTGATTTGATAGACTCCTCAGAGACACCGGCTGCATCTGCAGTTGCTGATGCTACTGACTTTTTGAAGTCAGCAAATCCTGCAATCTTCTCAGCAGCCTTGTCGTACTTGCCTGATTTAATGACTTCAGCTGCAAGAGCGTTGATGAATGCAGTTCCGGCTGATTCCTTGTAGGTTACAACTTCATCAGCAAGGTTTCCGGTTGGATTTGCTACTGAAGATGCATACAGAATCTTTGCACCGGATTTCTGTGCTGATGTTATCTGGCTGATAAGAATTGGATTCTGAACGTACAGGTTAGCACCGACAACTACGATCACTTTTGCTGAAAGGATAGAGTCGATTGAGCAGGTGGATGCATCAAATCCTACTGATTTTGCAATTCCTGTCCCAATGGCAGAGTTGAGACAACTCTGGGTATTGTCAATGTTCCCGGTTTTAATTACATCTTTTGCAAGTTTGACCATTGCATAGATGTCTTCATTTGTGGTTCTGGCTGATGCAATACATGCCACTTCATCGGGTTTGAATTCTTTGAGTTTTTGTGCTGTGAAAGAAATTGCCTCTTCCCAGGAAACTTCCTGAAGACGCCCGTCTTTTCTAATCAATGGCTTCTTGATGCGGTCGGGGCTGCTTAGGTACTCTTCACAAAACCCACCCTTAATGCAGAGTCTTCCCTCATTTACAGGTGAGCGGTGGTATGGCTGAGTTCCTGATACTACCCCATCCACAACCGCAAGGTTCATAGAACAACCAGTTCCGCAGAACGGACAGGTTGTCTGGACGTATTTAAGGTTCATTACATCGCTCCGTTGCAATAACAGGTTTCATTAGGAATTATATGAACTTATGATATAAGTTCAACAAACTTGGTGATTATTGATGGGTAACTTCAAAAATTTTGAGTGATTCAAAAAAGCGAGTCGGTTTTTCAGAGATGAAGATAATGAGATGTCCGATCTCATATATTTGCCTTCATGACCTATATATCTTGTATGAATTATGAATAAAGATCTTCTCATTCCTCCAATAATTGCTGATTGTATCTATTATGCTGTGTCAGGAGTCTCGGAAGTCCAGTTTTTGCACACTTCCGGATGCCCGATTTGCTCTGGTCAATTAATATCTCACGATCTCAAAAAACGGCGCTTCTCGACTATAAAAACAAAAGATGGAATCTCTCATATTAATGTATACGTTAAGAGATTCCATTGCAGGGATTGTGGGCATCTCTGTTATGCTGATGCTCCCTTTTATGAAAGCAGCAGGTTTGGCTCTCCTATCATAGACTTATGTCTGGTGCTCTCCCATACCTACTCATACTCGTACACTTCACATATTCTTGACCAACTCGGAATTATCATTGACCGAGGTACAGTCAGAAAAATAGTACAAAAATATGATCACCCGGTCAAGGTTGTTGACCTGTACGGGATTCAACTTCCAAGTTCCATTCTGGCACTATCAGCTCTTGGTATGAAATCTGCCCAGTCAGTTCCATTATCAGGCACTGAGGTCTTACAGGCCTGTGGTTTTCCAGAACCTTTATAAAATGTCTTTTGACTTTACCTGGATCCAATAAGAAACCATTATTGGGATATCCGGCTGACCTCAGAACAGAGGATCCGTAATGGAACTGAACGGTGTAACGATTGACAACACATTTGCAGAAGGATTCCCCATCTGGGTTTCCCGCGTAATTATTACCGCTGTAACCCGGGAATACGCTATGAAGGCTGCTACTGAGGCAACCGGCTTTGCAACCTCAGCTATCGGCTGTCCCTGTGAGGCAGGCATTGAGGGATACCTCAGCGGTGACGAGACTCCGGACGGACGCCCGGGCGTCTCAATTATGATCTGTGCCTCAAAGAAGAAACTTCCAGAGCAGGTTATGGAACGTATCGCAGAGTGCGTTCTTACTGCAGCAACCACCTCTGTCTTCAATGGCCTTCCGGAGGCTGAAGAGAAGTTCGATATCAAGATTCACTTCTTTGGTGACAAGTTCGAGTCCAAGGTTGAGATCGGCGGGCGTGCCTGCTGGAAGATCCCAATCATGGAAGGCGACTATGTTGGAGAAGAGGTCTTCGGTATGGTCAAGGGTGTTGCAGGTGGCAACTTCTTTGTCATGGCAGAGAACCAGATGGCTGCACTTCTTGGTGCACAGGCTGCATCTGATGCAATCCTCGAAGTCAAGGGAACTATCACCAGCTTCCCAGGCGGAATTGTTGCATCAGGATCCAAGGTCGGGTCCAAGAACTACAAGTTCCCAATCCCGGCAACAACCAACGAGCAGTACTGCCCAAGCATCAGAGACAAGGTTCCAGACACCAAGGTTCCAGAAGGCGTCAAGTCTATCTACGAACTCGTTATCAACGGTGTTGACGAAGCAGCAGTAAAGAAGGCAATGGCTGCCGGTATCAAGGCTGCAGTAAAAGTTCCGGGTGTAACCTTTATCAGCGCAGGCAACTACGAAGGAAAACTCGGACCCTTCCAGCTCAAACTCCACGAAATCCTTGCATAAGAGAATTTTTAGGAGTATATACTATCGGCATGACTGGTGAGATATCAGTCATGAGGCAAATATCCGGATAAATCCGGATATTTCTTTTTTTTTTCGCTAAAATATCAGTAGATTCATCCCAAAACGCTTAAAAGATACCTCGAACAAACAAGATCCTGTGGAAAGCTTGGGAGATCTGTGTGGTTGATCTACCTAAGCCTGTCTGATACGTTATCTCGAGGATGATAACACATGAAACATGACGAATTCAAAAAGGTCCTGCTGGATGCAATCGACAAGGAAGTTGAGTCATACACCTTTTACAAGACCGTTTCAGAACGGGTAACTGATGCAGCTCTCAAAGGTACATTCCTTGAACTTGCAGAGCAGGAAACCTATCACCGCAAGACCCTTCAGGAGTACCTCAGTGGCGCAAAGAAGGAGCTTAAGTTTGATGAGGTCAAGGATTACCACCTTTCAGACATTATTGAGGCACCTGCCCTGACAACCGAGTTAAAGCCTCTTGACGGCCTCAAGATTGCAATCAAGAAGGAAGAGGATGCAATGCACATGTACCAGAAACTCTCTGATGCAAGTACTGATGCAGAACAGAAAAAACTCTTTGCCGAACTCTCCAAGATGGAACTTGGACACAAGGCACGGCTTGAAGATATTTATACCAATTCGGCCTTTGTAGAGGCCTGGTAATTTCTTTTTTTTCTGTAATCTCTTTACACAGGCTCTATTTCCGGTGGCACACGATACTCCTGAATCAGTATTACTCTCAGATCCATTCCGGTGAGACTATGGGATCAGAATACGATATGATCTTGGGGGATGTGTACGATGAAGGCGGCGAAGTCTTCAGTCTGGGATCTATATAACGGTGCGAAACAGTATGTGGTGCCGCTTTTTCAGCGGCCGTATGTATGGTCACGAGCTCAATGGGATCAGCTCTGGTCAGACATCACCGAACAATACTCATTGAAAGTGGGAAGTCCGCGGGATAAGATACCTGACAGGTTTCTCGGATCCATCGTTGTGGTCAGGGAGTACGAGAAAAATCTTGACAAATATACTATTATCGACGGTCAGCAGCGGATAACCACCATCAGTATCATCCTCGCGGTGATTCGTGCGTTTGCGAAAGAACGTGGTGTCAACGAACTATACGAACAGATCTCTGACTTCCTTAAAAATAGTCCGCGAAGTGGAGAAGGACAATATGTGGTCATTCCCACCCGGGTAGATAAGGCATCCCTGTATCACATCTTTGATGAGGACTATAACTTCGAGCACGACTCCCGGATTGTTGAGTGTTTTGATTTCTTCTGGCGCAAGATAGACGAATCACATGATCTTGACATCACATCTCTGCAGCAGGTGATCACTGAGGATCTCTGTGTTGTTTACATTGAACTTGACCAGGGAGAAAATCCCAATCAGGTGTTTGAGGCCCTCAACTACCGTGGCGTTCCGCTTGAAGAGTCAGATCTCATCAGAAACTTCTTTTTCGCAAGTCTGGAGTCACCTGAGGTTGCTGAGAGCCAGTATGATCAGTTCTGGAAACCAATGGAAGAGAGGTTTGGGAACCATCAGGATCTCATCTCACGCTTTCTTCGATACTTTTGCATGAGGGCTGGTGATACTATCCGTTCAGGAGAGATCTTTGAATCGATCAGGAGAACGTTTCTTGGTGCACCTCCTGATGAGATTAAAGGCCTTCTGCAGGATATCAACCGGTTCTCTGATTACTATCTCCGTCTGCTTCAACCTGAACTTCTCCCGCTTGAGAAGGTTATATCAGAAGAGATCAGGCGACATCTTGGCAGGATCAAACTGCTCGGATCAGATGTTACCGCCCCATTCCTGATGGACTGTTTTGGATGGAATGATCCTGAGTACAAAAACGGGATTGAACTTGCTGATGACCAGTTTTCTGCCGTCTTAAAACAGGTTGAGACATACCTGGTCAGACGCGCAGTGTGCGGGAGATCTGATGTCGGGTATGAAGAGGTCTTCTCGCTTCTGTGCAGAACGATTAACAAGGATGGAGGACCGGTTCAGGATCAGGTTTCCTCGTTCTTTATACGGCTTGAAGAGCCGTACCGGATGCCTGATGATGATGAGTTTGATGATCACCTGAGATACAGCGATCTCTACCATCCTGATACTGAGAATACCAATGCCTGGGTAGTAATGACGGCCCTTGAAACGTACTTCTCTGATCAGTCACCGGCATCAGAGGCATCAGCAGGTATCGATCTCTTCGATGATACGCCATCTGAGCAGATGATTGATCATATCATGCCTATTGCACTGACTGCATGGTGGCAGGATCACCTGGGATCAGACTGGCAGACCGTTCACCAGGATTACCTCCATCGTCTTGGCAACCTGACTCTCACGATGGAAAATTCTTCCATTTTAAACGCTGATTTTGATACAAAGAAGGCATGGTATGCCCTTGATACGCACCTTCTTAATTCATCAATGAAAGGGATCAAACTCTGGCGTAAATTCCAGATTGATCAACGGTCCGGTGTCCTAGCTGCGTTTTGTAAAAAAATCTGGCCGTACCAGGCTAAAATCGCCCCCCCTGTTGTGATACAGGAAGAGTCTGTTCCCGGGCTTCGGTTTGGGGATATCCCAAAGACAGCAAAACCTGTAATGGTCACCGTGCAGGGAACAGCCCATGCAGTTAAATTCTGGTACCAGGTTCTTGAGGTTACCGTCCGGGCAATCTACGAAGCAGAACCACAGAAGTTTGAGCGTATTGTACGTGAATGGCCGGGGTACTTTTCAGATGATT
Source organism: Methanospirillum lacunae (assembly GCF_003173355.1). Lineage (NCBI taxonomy): Archaea > Methanobacteriati > Methanobacteriota > Methanomicrobia > Methanomicrobiales > Methanospirillaceae > Methanospirillum > Methanospirillum lacunae. Next base: position 232,593 of record NZ_QGMY01000008.1, read on the forward strand.
CGTCCCGTTATAAATCATCGGTAGGTCCGTACACATTCAAGTCCCGGTTTGGAAGATACCAAATCCGTGATATGTGTATGGGAATGATTCGTCTGGTTGGCTGGAATGATGATTCCTGGTCATTAGAAGTAACATATCATTAATCCTTTTTTCCAGGGAGAGAGTTTATTTAGTTTGATACCGAAAATTCTGGTAACGAAATTTTCGGCGACAAAAAATGAACCCTTCTATTCAGACAACTACTGAAGAACTTTCATCCAAAGCCAGATCTACTGAAGTGAACCTGGTAGATCCATATATTATTCATTATCCCTGGATTACCGCTCTGGCGTCTGAAGATGGTAGTCAGGTTGAACTCATCGAATGTTTTGACTGTATCGGTGGTGCGATGTGGGTGAAGAAGCATTATGCCAAGAGCCCGCTTGTCACCTCAGTCAGGACTGTCGGTTCGACGAACCGGTATATCCTGAAGACCGGTGCTGTTGATCTCAATCTTGAAGGCTCACGGTTTCCGGCAGGCATCTGTGCAGTCAGTCTCTCTGATTCAACAATCCAGATCTCGTACCGGGGTATGGGCGGTGGAGGGGTTGGTGCCACCATCTGTCGTGCTACAGCTGCAGGTGTCATTTCTTCAGAATGCGAGGAATCAGGGGGAGGGAAGGTTGCAGGATCTACACTGACCTTTGCCAGAAATACGAGAGTGCTTATCGGGGTTGATGACACCGATACTCCAGAACAGGGTGCAACCTGGACCCTGGTCCACAATATCGCCCGTGCTGTGACCGGCGATCCAAAGAATGCGGGTCCCCACCGCTATCTCTCACATACCATAGTTCAACTCTTCCCGGTGCCATTCAGAACCAAGAACTGTGTCGGAGTTGTCGCCGAGTTTGCATCTACAAACCCGCAGGACCTCATTGACCGTTTTGCCGGGCTACTCAAAAAGTACACACTATCAGAAAAAACAGGCATGGCTGTGTATACCGGCTTTTCTCCAGATACTCTTCTTGCATTCGGTGAGAAGGTCAAGCGTGGTCAGGTGGAACCGGATGAGGCAGGCCGGCTGGAAGGTGGAAATCTCCGGATTATCATGAATGGCCGTGGAATTACGGGAGCATTAGCCGCTATCCCGTTCTACACCCGGTATGATGAGGCACTGGAACTCTATGGACCTTAACCAGTGGGTAGATCTAAAAGCGCGATTACTCGCAATCGGAACGGCACAGGTCACCGGTGAACCAATAGATGAGTATGTTACCCGTTCAACTGCCGGTCCGGGAGCAGGGGGCAGAGGCTCCCTCTTCTTCTCAAATGGGAGTCATCGTGTCAGACTCTCACTGGCTGATGCATCTCCGGTTCAGATAAAACATCTCGGCGAAGGAAGGGTAGAACTCACCATTGACGGAGAGAAATTTTCCGGAGTGCTTGAGCATCCTGCCCTTCACTGCCCGAGACAGGCATACATCACCATCACACCGAGCTGCATCTTCTCCTGCCGGTATTGTAATGTCCCGGTGCTGAAGGGAAGCCGGAAGACTCTAGAAGAGATCGAGAGCCTTGTTGAATCTGTATATGGAAAAATTGATGCGATCTCCCTGACCTCCGGTGTTCTGGAGAGCATAGAAGAAGAAGAAGCATACGCTGTGAAGGTTGTCTCGCGTCTCACCAGGTTTAACGTCCCCATCGGTGTCTCAATCTATCCTACCCTGCAGACTCCGGCAAGACTCAAGCAAGCAGGGGCAGCTGAGGTAAAATTCAACCTTGAGGCTGCAACACCGGACCTCTTTACTGCAATGTGTCCGGGACTCTCATTTGGCTCTATCAGAGATATCCTCCGGGAATCCGTCAGGCTCTTTGGAAGAGGGCATGTCTTCTCAAACATTATCCTCGGGCTTGGAGAGAGTGATGCCGAGATGCAGGATTGCATCGACTCGCTCTGTCAGGATGGAGTGATTCCGGTTATCAGGCCGCTCAACCCTATTGCAGAACTCAGTGAGTTCACAAGGCCGGATGCAGCTCGAATCGAACTCATATTCAGGTACCTTGAGGCTGCTCTGAAAAAATCAGGGCTTGACCCCTCGATGGCCCTGACGATGTGTCCGGCATGTATGGGATGCGATATGATCCCGGGGAGGGAATGATGTCTCCCGGTGAATCAGGTGAAGATCTGCTTGTTCGCACCATCAGGTCGTGTACTGACCGAATCTATGCGGTTCCCGGCTATCCGGTATCTTCTCTGGCAGACCGGTCTGGTGCAAAGCTTGTCATCAACGAAAAAGTTGCCCTTGAACTGGCAATTGGTGATTCCCTGGCTGGCAGACGTGCCTGTGTTATCGTGAAACATGTAGGTATGAATGCCCTTGTCGATCCCCTGGTACATGCGACATTTCAGGGTATCAGAGCCGGTGTTATCATCATTTGCGGTGATGACCCGACCGCGAAAAACACCATGACCGTACAGGACTCCCGGTACTTTGGCCTGGTTGCTTCCATTCCTGTTCTTTCAGGTATTTCAGAGTCAGGAGTCAGCGATGCCTTATGTGCCTCCGAGCAGTATTCACGGGTTGCTCTTTTGCGGGTCAGTGCAGAAGAGATAAGTCAGCCTGCCAATACCTCACCTTCTGGATTAGTTTGTCCGGAAAACAACCCGGCCACAGGTCTTGCTGATCCTGCCCTGACGATGTACGGCAGAGCAGTCCGTGCAGCTGCAGGTTCTACCCTCATACAGAAAGCGGGTCTTGCACCACATCCTCTTCCTCCGGTTCAGTCATCATCAGCACCGCAGAACCGGAAAGAGCGTGGCAGCACTCTAGGTCTTTGTGCTGACTGTCCGTTCAGATCGATGTTTGAACTGATGGCAAAGAAAGGAATGTCAGCAGTCTGCGATACCGGTTGCAGTCTTATTGCAATGAACCCACCCTACTCGTTTGGGGTCGCTTGCTACGGCATGGGCTCGGCTGTCGCAGTTGCTGCATCTTCCGGTAATGCTGCACTGATTGGGGATTACGCTCTTTTACATTCTGGGCTGCAGGGACTGATGGAAGTATACCAGGAAGGGTTGCCTCTCCTCTGCATTGTGATGGTAAACCAGTGTATGGGAATGACTGGTGGTCAGCCGGTCCCTGATCCCCTGCCATACCTGGGCTTTGCTCATCCGCAGGTCTGTGATGTAAAAGACCTGAAACATCTCGAAGAATTGTTAACCATCCCAAAACGGCCGATGACAGTACTTGTCTATGGCTCTTGTCCTGAGGAGATTGATCATGAAACCGTGGCATGTTGAGATCTGTGACGTAACACTCCGCGACGGTGAACAGACCCCCGGAGTCTCGTTCACACTTGAAGAAAAGCAGGATATCGCTCAGCGCCTTGACGCAACCGGTGTCGAGGTGATAGAGGCCGGATTTCCAATCGTTTCGGTCCATGAAAAGGAGATTGTGCGATCTGTCTCCCGAATGGGCCTTGATGCAAAGATATGCGGACTTTCACGAGCTTGTCGTGAGGATGTTGATGCAGCCCTTGATGCCGAAGTTGACATGATCGGTCTGTTTGTAGCCACATCAGACCTCCATATCAAACATAAATACAAAAAGTCTCGGGAAGAGGTTGTTGCAAATGCCCTCACGCAATGTGATTACGCCATTGATCACGGACTCATTGTCAGGTTCGGTGCCGAGGATGCTTCCCGGACACCACTTCCGGTTCTCATAGACATCTACAGGCAGGCTGCAGAGCATAAGGCTAGTTATGTCACCTTTGCAGACACCACCGGACGACTTACCCCACTTGAGGTAGCCACAATCATCCCTGAACTCGTCAGGAATGTACCGGTTCCGATAGCGATGCATAGTCATAATGACCTTGGATGTGCCACGGCAAACACAATCATCGCAGCCGAGCTTGGTGCCTACCAGTTGCACACAACGGTGAACGGGCTTGGTGAGCGGGCTGGAAACGCCAGCCTCGAAGAGGTGCTTGTTACACTCGCTCTGAAAGGAGGAATCAGCCGGTATGATATGACCCAGATTCCTGCTCTTTCTAAGAAGATCCAGCAGTATACCGGGATCATGATGCCTGCGACCAAGCCGGTGGTCGGGTCAAATGCATTTGCACATGAGAGTGGGATTCACATCGCTGCTATTCTAGAAAATCCTGAAACGTACGAGTTTGTTCCGCCGCAGCTCCTTGGACTGGATCGGCAGTTCATTCTTGGAAAACACACCGGAAAACGAGCCCTCACTCACATTCTCACGACATTCGGGTATCAACTCCCTGATGATGAGATCATGAAAGTTCTTGAAGAGATCAAGAAACAGAGCGAAGGCAAGTGTGTCATATCCCCACAGATTCTGCAGGATATCATTCGAAACGAAACCGGAAAGGAGATTATCAATGGAAACTCTGTCAGAGAAGATACTGGGTGCTCAGGCCGGAAGTTTTAGTGACAAACAGATTGACAAAGCATTCTGTCATGACGGTACCGGTATTCAGGCCAAGATAATTTATGATGAAATGGGAGCTCCGGGGATTGTAAACCCTGAAGCCTGCTATGTGATTTATGATCACATCGCCCCTGCCAATACCAGCCAGACTGCTGATCTTCACCGTGAACTCCGGGATTTTGCAACAAAGTCCGGTATGCACTTCTCTGACATCGGTGGTGGTATCTGTCACCAGTACATGGCTGAAGGACGTGTTCTTCCCGGTGAAGTTGTCATTGGTGCTGATTCACATTCCTGTACACTTGGGGCCCTTGGTGCATTTGCGACCGGAGTCGGGGCTAGTGATATGGCAGGAATCTGGGTATCAGGAGAGACATGGCTCCGGGTTCCTGAAAGCATTGCACTCTACATCTCCGGGACTTTGGGAAAAGGTGTTGAGTACAAGGATCTTGCACTCTGTTATGTTGCAAATCTGGGGATGGATGGTGCTACGTACAAGAGCCTTGAGTTTCGTGTTGATTCGACATCAGAAATCCCAATGGAAGGCAGGCTCACGCTTAGTAACATGGCTGTTGAAGCCGGGGCAAAGACCGGTCTCTGGTATGCAGACAGAATTACCCGGGAATACCTTGCCAGATACGGGCAGACCTGCCAGGATCAAAAACCTCACGATGAACCGTTTTATACTCAAGAGATTTGGTGGGAGCTTGATGACTTAGAACCGTGTCTTGCTGTTCCCCACCGGGTTGATACCGTAAAATCCGTATCTGAACTTGCAGGAACCCCTCTCGATCAGGTCTTTATCGGGACCTGTACGAATGGGAGGTTTGAAGACCTGGCCCGTGCAGCAGCAATTCTGGATGGGAAATCTGTGGCAGTCAGAACCATTGTTGTTCCTGCATCACAAGCTGATTACCTGCAGGCTGCCACATCGGGTGTTTTGGCAACCCTTGTTGCTGCCGGTTGCACGGTGTGTTCTCCCGGGTGTGGGCCATGTCTTGGTGCTCATATGGGAGTGCTTGGCGATGGAGAGGTCGGGCTCTCAACTGCGAACCGGAACTTTAGAAATCGGATGGGTGTTGGTGCATCCTATTACCTCTCTTCGCCATCAACTGCAGCAGCCAGTGCAATAGCAGGGGAGATTGCTGATCCCAGGGAGGCTGTATGACCCTCATTGCAGGTTCTGGTCCGGCTGTCTGCATCGGGGAGGATATTGATACAGACCTTGTCATTGCAGGCAGGTATCTCAGAACCAAAGATCGAAGCGTCTGGGCTGAACATGCCTTTGAAGATCTGGATCCCACCATTGCACCCCGTCTGAAAGGATGTGTGCTTGTTGCAGGCAAGAATATGGGGTGTGGGTCCTCTCGTGAGCAGGCGGTTATGGCCCTGCGTGAGGCTGGAGTTCTTGCTGTTGTTGCCCCTTCGTTTGCACGGATATTTTTCAGGAATTGTATTAACGTAGGCATTCCGGTGCTTGAATGTGAAGAATTCCCCTGTACAAACGGAGAGATGGTTACGTATGACTGTAGGACCGGGATGATGAGAACAGACAGGGTAACACGTGAATGTCTCTCACTCTCACCCAGGATGCAGGAGATCCTGGAGGCCGGTGGTCTTGTAGAGTACTGGAAAAGGAGACTTTCCAGATGATCTTTCCACCGCATTGCAAATGTGTCGGGTATGCAGGTGAAAAACCGGTAGGTGATCAGGTCTATTTTCTCTCACAGTACCTCCTTCACGAGGTCCCGGAAGGTTTTGAGATCCTCTCTGTCGAGGCAGGGGAAGGGTCCGGTATGATGAGGCCGGTTAAATCGGTGAGTCTGATTGCATCTGCTGATGAGGTCTATCAGTACCCGGAGCGGGTGATTTTGCATAACCGGGGTGACCTGATTCGCCGGGCTGCAGAGACCGGAAAACGATGTACCATTTTTACCGGCATTGACGAGCACAAGACCTTCGTCTGTGATCCTGATCCTGGAGCCCTCTCTACAGTCCATGTGTATGATGTGACACCACCGAGAGCCCATCTTGCAGAGACCATCAGGGCACTTGAGGCAACCGGACTCTTTGGTGAATTAGAGATCCAGTTTGAGTATCATGTCCGGGATATCAGGGAGACCGGAGCAGATGTCTTTCCCTGCCGGGCTGGAGGTTTTTCCAGGACAATTGATTCAGATCACCTCACCGGTAGTGAACAGGTTGCAGGATGTATGACTGCACGGCAGGTCCTTTCTGATTGTTATGGCAAAGACTTCCCGGTTATTGATATATGTCCGGCAAATGCCGCTCACGAAGAACTGTTCATTGCCCGGTGCTGCAGGGCTGAACGGACGGGAGTTCAGACAATAAACGGGAAGTATGGCGTGGTTGTACACTGGGGAGCCTCTCCGAAACAGATTGCAGATGCGGTGTATGAATTGATGAATGAGAGGAAAAACAGATGAAAGTAGTGGTTGCACCTGGTGATGGTATCGGTCCTGAAGTGATCGCACCGGCAGTTGATGTCCTCAAGATTTTTCATCCTGAATGGGAGTACAGTCAGGTATATCTCGGATATGAGTGCTGGAAGCGGACCGGTGATCCACTCTCACAGACAACCCGATCTGCCCTAAAGGAAGCAGACCTGATCCTTTTCGGAGCTATCACTACACCGCCTGATCCGGCATATAAAAGTGTCATTCTCACCATCAGAAAGGAACTTGACCTCTATGCAAATTTACGGCCGGTTTTTGGGTCAGGCTTTGATATCCTGATTGTTCGTGAGAATACTGAAGGCCTCTATTCCGGGATTGAATGGGAGGAGAAGGACCGGGCCTGCACAATCCGTCTGGTGACCGAGGAAGGTTCACGAAGAATAGCACGGTTTGCAAGTTCATGTGCCCGCAGAAGAAGACGTCATCTGACAATTGGTAACAAGGCAAACATCTTAAAGTCAGATGTCTTTTTCGTTCGGATCTGCCAGGAAGAAGCAGAAAAAATCGATGTCTCGGTTGACAAAAAATACATTGATGCCCTGGTTCTTGATGTGCTCCAGCATCCGGAGCGGTATGATGTAATAGTCACCACTAATATTTTTGGTGACATTCTTTCTGATGCTGCTGCCTACCTTGAGGGAGGGCTTGGGATGCTTCCAAGTGCAAACATCGGAAAAGACCATGCTCTTTTTGAGCCTGTACACGGCAGTGCTCCAGATATTGCAGGAAAAGGCATTGCGAACCCCATTGCAGCTATCAGGTGTATCTCATTGCTCCTGAAGTATGCTCAGGAGAGGGAGAATGCAAAGATTGTAGAGGCTGCAATCCAGAAGGTGCTTGCAGACGGGATAAAAACTCCTGACCTTGGCGGGAAAGCTGGGACGAAAGAGGTTGGTGAGGCTGTGATAAAAGAGATCATCAGGATGCGAGAAATACCGGGGCCTGACCTCTGATCCGGTTATTATAAGACACTCTGTGTTATGTGTGATTGTTCCATCACAAAGATACTACAATTCTTTACCACTATTTTTGACTCTGAAAGTAAGGAGGTTCTTATTTTTGATTGAATCTAAAAAAACCATCAGACTTTCACGCAAGGTCCTCATTCAGGGAAAAAAGTAAGTGCTAATGCTGGTATTTCCTACGTATCCGGGATTTTAAAACCGGATATCTCTGAAATTATTCTGCCCTTGTTGCTTTGTTGATCTCTTCAAACAATCGTACAAACCGCTGAACAGTCTCATCGTCAACCATGCCCGGTGCTTCGCATATCCGGTCAGACAGGGTCTCCGCGACCTTCCATCGTTCAAACTTCTCTCCCTGTCTCCGGTCGATAGCTTCACTCACTGCATGCAAAATTCCCTGGTTACCATCTCTCTCTCCAGAATTCTCCCCAGATCCCGATGTGACCACCATGTTTGGATACACATCCTTGACACAGCGGGTATAGTAGTCGTGGTTGAAAACATCCTCAATCGTAGAGCCTGGCGTCCCTGTAATCTGACTATACAAAAGAAGGAACTTTTCCCGTTCAGTATTCATTCCTGATAATCTTGTTAGAGCATCTGCAGGGATATGTTGCCCTGAAAGGAGTACTGACACCGGGTTTTTATGGGACCGGATGAGACTTGCAAGCGGGATAAGGTTTGCAGCACCACCGGCAGGTGTGATGGTGATGCCAGGTTCAAGTCCTGATTTTCCGATCTTTTCGACAGCGTAGTTCATTGCCTGAAGCAGCCAGAGATCCACAATATCTTCGACCAGAAGCTGCCTGCCTCCTATATACGTACGTGATGCAATCCGGTATGCCAGGGCCGCCTCTAGTGGGAAGAGAGACTCATGATCAGTCGGCCATTCAGTGGCCGAGACTCTGGTTGTGCCATCCTCACTCTCATGCACTGTTCTGATCCTTTCGAGGTGATCCAGATCGATCATAAACGGTGAATGAGTTGAGTACATGATCTGGTTCTCTTGTGAAAGTCTCTCAAAGAATTTCACCGAATGTTGTTGTGCTGTTGGATGGAGCTGCAAACCAGGTTCATCCAGGAGAAGAATACTGTCCTGGTATACATCTCCTGATTCGACAAGGAAGATCAGGTAGAATGAGAAGAAGTATTGAAGACCGGCGCTCCGCTGCTCAAGCTCTATCTCTGAAGTGTCAAGGTCATCTGATACCCACACCCTGAAGTAATCCCCATCGATATCATACCTGAACCTGATACGACGTTGGTCCCACCAGTTTTCAAATCTCCTGCTCATCTGGTTGGATGCGGTGGAGAGGAGAATTGACCGTTCATCCACCTGTCTGCGGATGATGGGGTTTTCATCAGTAGCATTCTTATGGGTTCCGAGTTTGTCAAGGATGTCAAGGTCCAGGTTGACATGCCTGAAGAGACAGTTTGTTGCCCGAAGGCTGGGGCTGTCTGGGTGACTTTTCAGGGTTGCAATAAAAGTGGGAATATGGATTGCACTCTCAATGACGCTGTATTGATCAAAGTATACGAATTTGGGGATGTGATCGATGATATACCGGTTTGCAGCCATCAGACTTTCGTATACTTCTATCTGCCTGACAAGACTGTATATGGGCTCACAAATTGGGTTTATAAGTTCAAGTTGCCACTGCTCATTTCCCCTGGTCTTGACCATATTGATAAGATCAGTGATATGCCGTTTCTGCACCTGTCCAGCGTTTGATGCTACTTCTTTTTGTTCTTCCAGGATCGAGAGCAGTTCACCTTTGATCCTTCCAAGGACTTCACCCCTGCCTTCAGGTGCTATTAGATTCCTGAACTGCTCTATGGCCACATCAATGACGTATGTAAGATCTTTCGCAGTGACTAGTTCAACACCGATATCTGGGTTATATGTAATACTGTATTTTCCGGTGTAATGCCGGGTTACCTCTACCCCATGTACATCATTACAGAGATCTGAAAGTGCCCTGATCTCTTCCTGTTCGCGGGGAGAGAGGCTGAACCTGCCTGATGCAGCAGGCCAGTCTGTCTTTGTTATCTCTTCTGCATACCGCTGGCGTGGAAATTCTTTCAGTCCGTCATATCCTTCACCATCAGAAGGGTTTAGTTTTGAGAGTGCTCGAAAAATAGCTGACTTTCCTGATTCATTCTTCCCCACAAAGATGGTGAGATCCTCGACCGGGATCCAGCCGGTGTCATTAATAATCTTATAGTTCTGGACCCTGAACTCGGTGAGCTGCATACGATATCTGTTATCTTGAACAATAAAAGAGATTATGTTCTGTAGTCAGGAAACAGGAAGGGATCAGGGTGCATGGCCTGTGCACCAATTGAAATTATAACCTTAACTGGTACACCTGATCGATGCCCCGGTGTTCTTTCCCCTGACAACTCTGACCTCTCCACCGCACTGGTCATCCAGGTAGGACTGGATATCGCCGGCGAGATCGGTACTATTTGTATCGGTTATTGCATACAGGGCCGGACCAAACGAACTCATTCCCGCTCCGGCCGCACCGCATGAAGTCATGTAATCGAGCATGTTGTGAAGTGCGGGGGTCTGCAGGGCTAGTTCGTCACGTTTGAACCCGTAACTTCTGAGCGCGGTTATTGACCTGCCAAACTGGTCAAGATCTTCTTCGATAAGGGCAGGAATCATCTGCATCAACACCAAGTGTGATATCTTCTCAACCTCGGGAAGTGGAACCGGGCAGGACTTTCTGAAGATCTCCTTTTCTGCATGACCGCTTGCCCCGGGCCTTGCCTCTGGGAGACAGAGGATGATCCTCCAGTCTCTTGGGAATTCGTATCTGCCAATAATCGGGGCCTTGCGTACACCTTTTGATGCCGAGGACGGGAGGAAGGATTCTTTCTCTTTTCCAGGACCAAACCGGTGTCCTCCATCAACAATTACCCCTCCATCGGCAAATGCCCTGACCCCTATCCCTGAAGTTCCGCCCCTTCCGGTAATTCTTGCCGTGTCATCGCCTTTCTTTCCTGATATCAGGGCCATGGCCGTGGCAACCGAAAGAGCAAGCTGGGTCCCGCTTCCAAGGCCGCTGTGGGAAGGTATGACCTCACTGATTCTGATGGCAACATCAGGATCATAGCCTTGCTCTTCAGCAAGGGTATTCACGATTCCGAGTGTTCTTGTTTTCAATTCCTCATCATCAGTGATGATCCTGGTTTCAAGAGCGGGTTCTGCCGTGATTACATATCCTGGTCTGTCAAGGGTGATGCCAACACCGCCGTCCACCCTGCCAAGAGATCCGTTCATATCGATGAGGCAGAGATGGAGTCGTGATGGAGTCCGAATCGTTACTCTCTTGGTACCTGAAAAGAGGTGGTCAGGAACGAACTCATCAATCCTGAAAAGAGGCTGGTTCTGATGAATAATCCGGTACCGGCGTGCAAACACTCTTCCTGATGCCACTGATACCGGGAGTGAAGGTGGAGCATCTGAACCTGAAAAGGTCCTGATGCTGGTTATCTCCCTGCGGGATTCTATCTTTTCATCACGGAGGATATGCCCTATTGGAATATCGGCCTTCATCAGGCTCGCTCTGGCATGTTCAGGGAGCCGGTTGACCGGGCAGTATGAGACTGCATGGACAAGCGGGATATCCATACTCTGATCGCAGATCTCAACGACGCGATAATTTACCGGATCGCCTGTTCTGATCTCCATCTCCTCGGCGATCTCCTCACCTGCAGGAATGACCTGTTGTGTCACTGTCCGGATTGAGATCGGTGATTCGTTGTAACATTCGAGAAGTCTTGTAACTGACCCGTCAGTGATGAGCAACGCTTTGATTGCGTCAGATATTGGCCCGGTCTTCTCCTCGATTGAGCGGAGCATGGCAGCATAATCCGGAGTTTTTGGATCTGTCGGGGTGGTCATGATGGAGGTTATATCAGGGTATAGTCTGTTCGACGTTCCTTCAGGGTTCTGCCGAGATCTGTTGCTATGTATTCCATCTCTGAGGGATCCATGTATGAGCCTGAAACGGCTCCTGCTTCCCGTGATATGCTCTCTTCATAGAGTGTTCCTCCGAGATCATTTGCTCCTGCTATGAGCCCGATCTGTGCCATCTTCATCCCGTATTTTACCCACGACACCTGAATGTTTCGAAAATTGTCTAGGAACAATCGTGACACTGCCAGCATCAACATGTCTTCTCTCCCGGTAGCGCCGGGTCGCGCAGTTCCATTTTTATAGATCGCAGTTTTCTGGTGAACAAATGAGAGGGGAACAAACTCGGTAAACCCATGCGTTTCATCCTGTATGGTTCTGAGGATGGAGAGGTGTTCTGCCCGGTCCTCTTCGCTCTCGCAGTGGCCGTACATGATGGTGGCTGTGGATTTCATCCCGAGACTATGAGCCTCCCTGATGATCCGTATCCATTCATTAGTGGAGATTTTTCCAGGACAGATGATTGCCCTTATCGGATCAGACAAGATCTCTGCAGCAGTTCCACAGATTGTTTCAACACCAGCTTCTTTAAATGCAGTCAGGACCTCATGGGTGGAACACATGCTCTTTCGTGCAGCATATGCAACCTCCATCGGGTTGCTGGCATGGAGATGAATGTGTGGTGCTGCAGCTTTGATTACCTTATAATTATCCAGGTAAGAATCGAGCATAAATGCTGGATGAAGCCCGCTGACAGTACAAATTTCGGTGACATGTCTTTCTGTTGCAAGACGTGCCTGGGCTGACAGTTCCCCTGCTGATAACATGTAGGCGCCATTCTCACCTTGCTGCCTTGCAAACCCACAGAATCCACACTGGTTGGAACAGATGTTTGTGCAGTTGATGTTCTGGTTCCTGACAAAAGTGATGGGATCGCCTGCTAACAGGTGACGCTTTTCATCAGCTGCCCTGGCAACCTGAAAGACCTCACTCCCCTTTACCTTGAATAGCATTGATGCTTCTTCAGGAGTAAGCCGGTAGCCTGCCACACAGTCAGAGAGGAGAAGATCAAGAGGTTTCATCCTTCTCATAGTCTCCTGTTCTCCTTATGAGGTTGACGTAGGGGAAAAGGATGTTTTTATGGTGGTGCAGGGGTATGATCAGGTCTTGTGAAAAGATTTGAATGACTCTTTTGCCTGCTCTTTCTGGAAAAATTTCATCAGTTCTAGCTGATCACGGGTGAAATACATATGTGCAGAGACACTTACCGTCTCCAGCCATCCCTGTGTGAGAAGGGGGAGTTTTTTCTTTTCTCTGCTCTGGTTGATTTGTTCAAGGATAAACTTCTGCATATGGGCCAGCCCGAATGCATTCTGACCCCACGCAGAGAGCATGTCATTGCTCCTGAAAAGACATATCAGGTTGAGATGATCTGTTTTGTCTATCTGGCACTGGACAAGTTGCAGGCAGGGGGGTTCATCACGGGTTATGTCCATCACCGGAGACCAGGTGATTGCAACAGCCCGGCGGCTGCTCGGATTTTCAATGAGACGGTTAATAATACTGGTCTGAATTTGATCGATTCCACCGAGGTTTCCGTCACCGATGTATTCTATCTCTCCTGTAGATCCTGCAGGCACATACCCGCATTTCTCCATGAAACTGTCAAGGATCTTTCCCAGGAATGAACGTTCTGTTTTTTTCAGTGCTAGCGATGCGACCGGGTAGTCCCTGAGCCGGTTTCCATATGTATAGGTCGCGTCTGTTCCGTCATTTTTCTTGCGGGTTATGGTATACAAAGAACTCTGGTACTGCTCTGAAAACCGATCCCCGAAGAGAGATGCACTTGACTTCATCGGAGAGCTGAACGGCGATTCGATGTGGATGCAGACCGGCTCCTCAGGATCATACGTAACCTCTCCGTCCTCTGTCATCCGGGTCTCTCCCTGGCATCGTTCTGCTATCGTTCTGACAACTTCCTCGTGTGCCTCCCCGATTGTCTGTTTCCGGATCAGGATCATATATGTGAGTGTATTAGCCCTTATTCCACAATAATCGTACAGGTTCAGGATTCTGATTTGAAGATGGGCAAAAAAATGTATCTATGAATTTCCTGATGTTGCCACAATCCACCAGCCGCCATCAATGTCAGTAGCATAATACGTGAGCCCTTTGGTGTCAGTCATTTCAGGAGTAAGGATTCCTCCTCCAGACTGAGCGAGGTCTTTTAGTTGCCTGACAATGCCTGTGTCGTGTTCCTCGGTGATGAATGAGGTTCCGATCTTGTCTGCACGGTAGGGATCAGAAAGGAGGACGCCACTCTGGTTATACGCTGATATATACATCCCGTTTCTAACAAAAGTTGCTTTATCTGAAAACGCAGAAAGAGCAGTTGTTTTCCCGTTTTCCAGAGCATATGCTTTGGCATCAAGAGCGAGGTTCATCAGTGCCTCTTGTGCACCTGTTGTTACAGCTGAGGATATATTTGATGAAGTTGCTGCGGAATCTTCTGCAAGTATAGATCCAGGAATAAAAAGGAGAATCAATAGAAATGAAAAAACCAGGAATCTAGTATCCATATGTTATTGAGGCAGGCTTATCATTTCAGCCTTTTTATTGGTTGGAATCTCCATCATTCTTGTAACAAAGATTATTGGTGCAGTGCGGATGAGATCTGTGCATGAAGGTTATTGATTTGTCGGAAGTCCCCGTCTGGCTGGGAATACGGCAATTCTCGTTTCACAGGCTCTTGTAGAGGCAAAAGATGCAGGAACTAGTGTTGAGCAGGTTCATATTCCATCACTTGTGATCAGCGAATGCAAGGGATGAAAGTACTGCAAGTCACATGAGGGTTGCAGGATTGATGATGATATGCAGTCGCTGTATGCCATGATTCGTGAAGCAGATGTTCTCATATTCGGAACTCCTGTTTACTTTGCACAGATGACCTTCCAGATGAAGCAGTTTGTCGATCGGTTTTACGCCCTTATTAATGCTGAATACAAATCGTGACTAACTCCCGGAAAAAAGGCTGCAGTGCTCCTTACGCAGGGTGATGATAACTTAACTGCTTTCACAGGAATTGTGGACACCTTCAACTTAACGATGTCATTTCTCCAGATTCCGGTGTCTAAACCGATTATTGCTGGTGGTCTTGACGCCCCCAAGGATGTTGAAAAGAATGGTTCAGTAATGGACAGATCATATCAGTTAGGAAAAAACAGGCCTCCCTGTAATAATAATCTGCAATCTAAAGAGTTCCACTCCTTTTTGTGATCAGATTGTCTGATATGCCTGAATCGATAGTGTACTTCATATCATCTGTTGTTCAATCACTCACTCTGTATAAAGGGGTCTAAATATGTCTGAAGATGGAGATGAAAGGGGGGGTCCTCATCAGTATGTGGCAGAAAAGGGCCTTGAGATCTCCTCTCCCTCAAAACCCATCACTGTATTATACGTGGATGATGACCCTGAATTCATCCGGTTTTTCAAGACTTTTCTAGAGTCTAAAAGTTCACTTCATGTCATCACCGCTACAAGCGGTCCTGAAGTGCTCGATATGGTCTCCCGGGGTGCATGTGATATCATTGTATCAGATTATCAGATGCCTGGAATGAATGGTATTCAACTCCTCCAGAATATAAGAGTATCTTCCACACTTCCATTTATTCTCTTCACCGGGAAGGGACGGGAAGAGGTTGTCATGGAGGCTATAAACAACGGTGCCACGTTTTATCTCCAGAAAAGTGGAGATCCACAGACACTCTTTGCTGAATTGGTCCATAAAATAAAGGCAGCAGTTGGAAACTGGAGGGCTGAACTGGCTCTGCGGGAGAGAGAAGAGGAACTTTCACGAAAAAACTCCGAGTTGAGCGCTGCATATGAGGAATTGCTTGCTACCGAAGAGGAACGTTGTGTATATCTGAAAGAACTGGAATCTAACCAGAAGAAGATCAGGGAGAGTGAACAACGGTATCGGGAACTTGCAGACCTGCTTCCTCTGATTGTGTATGAATGCGATTTGAAAGGTTTCATGACCTATGTAAATCGTCAGGGCTTTCTGACCTTCGGGTATCCTGAAGGCACGTTGCCACCGGGTTTCAACGTTTTTGATCTTATCGTCCCAGAAGATCGACCCCGGGCACTTGAAAACTTGACAAATATACCCCTTTCAGGCACTGCTGCTCCACATGAGTACCGTGCCTACAGGAAGGATGGAAGTATCATCCCAGTGTTCGTCTACTCGTCACCGATACTCAAAGAGGGAAACATTGTCGGGTTTAGAGGTATTGTACTTGATATTTCAGAGCAAAAACGTTCTGAAAAGGAAATCCGGGAGTCTGAACGTCGGCTTGCCAATGTCATAGATTTTCTCCCTGATGCAACTTTTGTCATTGATCGTGAAGGCACGGTTATTGCCTGGAATCGTGCGATGGAACAGTTTACCGGTTATCCTGCAAGCGATTTTCTTGGGAAAGGGGATTACGCCTATGCAATTCCATTCTATGGAACTCCAAGGCCTATTCTCATAGACCTTGCTCTCAAAAATGATGAGGAGGCCGAAAAAAATTACTCCTCTATTTTCAGGAATGGAGAAATAGTTGTGGGTGAGGCCTGTATGTTTACTCCAGATGGAGATAGCCGGTATCTCTGGGCTGCATCTTCTCCACTCCGTGATTCACAGGGAGAAATTGTTGGTGCTATAGAGAGTATCAGGGATATCACTGCCTGGAAACTCACTGAAGAAGAACTGGTCCGGTCACGCGAGGAACTTGAACATCGGGTTGATGAACGGACCGCAGAGTTAACCCGGGTAAATTCAGTTTTGCGATTAGAGATAGAAGATCGCACATTTGCTGAAAATGCCCTTCGCGAAAGCCAGGACCGGTATAAGCGTCTTGTTGATCTCTCACCTGATGCGATCTTTGTCCATGATGGGAAAGATGTTTTATTCATCAACCCTGCCGGTACAAGACTGCTTGGAATTGGGCAAACATTGAATGAAGCGGGTATGGATATGTCTGAGTTTATTCACCAGGACCTTCTGGAAAAATTCCGTTCTCTCATTCAGGAGCCAGAAAATCAGGCTAACTTTCCACTCAATGTTGAAGAAGAATTTTTCAGATTAGATCGTTCCAAAGTTACGGTTGAGGTCTCTTCTGCACCCATTTTTTTTCAGGGCAGTCCTGCAGCACTTATAGTTGCAAGGGATATCACCGGGCGGAAAAAGGTAGAAGAACAACTCAAGCGGTATGCAACTGAGATGGCTGACAAAAACAAAGAACTGGATTATCTTGCCAATCAGATGATTGAGATAAACCAGGATCTGGACAAGCGGGTGAAGGAGCGGACAGAACAGGTTTTAAAATTGATGAAGCAGAAGGATGATTTCATCAACCAGTTGGGTCATGACCTGAAAACCCCGCTCACCCCGCTTTGTGCTCTTCTTCCTGCACTTATCGAAGAAGAAGAAAACCCGAAAACGAAAGAGGCACTGGCGGTTTTGCTCAGATCTGTCTATTCCATACAGGATCAGACTGAGAAGATCCTAACTATTGCACGACTTAGTAAGGAAGATATTGAGGTAAAACCTGAACCGGTACTGATACAACCGATTCTGCTGGAATCTCTTCAGAAGCACCGCATCTATATCCAGAAAAAAGAACTCGAAATATCTGTGGATATTCCCACAGATCTTTCTCTCCTCTTTTCTTCTTCAGATGCAGGAACAGTGTTTGATAATCTCATTGGAAATGCCGTGAAGTACTCAGCAGTTGGTGGCTCTGTCTGGATTAGGTCATACCAGAATGGGGATAGAACCTGTGTTCAGGTGGGTGATGATGGCATAGGGTTGTCAACAGATGAAAAAAACCATGTTTTTGATGAGTTCTATATGGCCGATTCTTCACGTCATGACCGAAGTTCATCAGGTCTCGGTCTCGCAATTGTTCGCAGACTTGTTATGCTATACAAAGGCTCGGTATGGGTGGAAAGTGAAGGAAAGGGAAAAGGAGCTAGTTTTTTTGTCTGTCTTCCAGCACCTATTTCAGTAATGCAATAACTGCCTGATTATGCCTGCTTCAAATTTCTGATATACTCTCCAACCGCGGTGATAATTGCATGAGGATCTCCGATATGTTCTTCAATCCTTCGCACTATTGCAGAACCAACGATTACCGCATCAGCCCCCTGTTTGGCCCATTCCTGAACCTGCTCCGGGGTGGATATTCCAAAGCCTGGTGCAACCGGGACAGATGTCTTTGCTTTTACCCTCTTGAGGAGATCGATTGCTGAATGTTCTACACCAGTCCTGGCCCCAGTAACTCCCATTACGGCCACAAGGTAGATGAATCCGGCTGCCTTTGAAACAATCTCTGTAATCCGTTCCTCTGTGGTAGTAGGGCTTACCATCATGATTGGAGCAATTCCACTCTCTTTTGCTGCCCTGGTGAATGGATCAGATTCCTCAAATGGAACGTCTGCAATTACGACGCCGTTTACCCCTGCCGCTGCAGCATCAGCATAAAACCGGGAGATTCCCCTGCGTATAAGGAGGTTTGCATAGGTCAGGATAACCACCGGAGTCTCATTATCTGCCCTGAAATCCCTGACCAGGTCAAACAGCCGGTCTGTGTTCATTCCGGCATCCATAGCCCTGATATCAGCACACTGGATGACAGGTCCGTCTGCTACCGGATCAGAAAATGGTAGTCCGAGTTCGATGATATCGGCACCTGATGCAGCCATCTCCCTGATAATATTTAGGCTGGTTTCATAGTCCGGGTCTCCGGCGACCGTGAATGCAACAAGAAGCGGATTTTTATTTGCTATAAATACCGTTTCAATCTGCTCTTTACCGGTTTTCATAATGCAACACCTCTCATCTGCATCTGTTCGATAACCTGGGCTACATCTTTGTCACCGCGTCCAGAGAGGTTGATTATGAGGATGTCATCCTCTTTGAGAGTAGGTCCGAGCTTTCTGGCATATGCGACTGCATGGGAGGACTCAAGTGCGGGAATGATTCCTTCTGTCCGTGAGAGGTACAGGAATGCATCGAGTGCCTCATCATCGGTTACTGATGTGTATGTCACTCTTCCAGAATCCTTGTGCATTGAATGTTCAGGCCCGACTCCCGGGTAATCAAGCCCGGCCGATACCGAATGTGATTCCTGGATCTGTCCGTAGGAATCCTGCAGGATGTACGAAAAGTTACCGTGCAGAACCCCGGGTGAACCGCCACAAAGGGTGGCTCCATGCTTCTTGTCAAGCCCCTCTCCTCCAGCCTCAACACCGATCAGGGTTACCTTATCGCCAACGAATGGATGAAACATTCCGATTGCATTGGAACCTCCACCTATACAGGCGATGATGGCTGTTGGCATCCGTCCTTCCTTTTCAAGAATCTGTTTTCTGGTCTCGGTACCGATAACTGACTGGAGATCCCTGACAACCAGGGGGAATGGGTGAGGACCGACTACCGTGCCAATCAGATAATGGGTATCTCCAACAGTTGCCACCCAGTCTCTGAATGCTTCATTGATAGCATCTTTGAGTGTTTTTGTCCCTGACTTTACCGGAATGACCTTTGCACCCATCATCTCCATTCTGGCAACATTCAGTGCCTGCCTGGCAACATCCACTTCGCCCATATACACTTCGACGCTCATTCCAAGAGCAGCCCCGGCTATTGCGGTTGCAACACCATGCTGTCCGGCTCCGGTCTCAGCGATGAGGCGCTTTTTGCCCATGAACTTTGCCAGAAGGGCTTGTCCGATTCCATTGTTTAGTTTATGAGCACCTGAATGGAGCAGATCTTCACGCTTTAAGTAAACCCGGCATCCAAGGTCTGCTGACATATTTTTGCAGTAGGTGAGAGGTGTCTCCCTTCCTGCAAATTCAGTAAGGTATTGTTTAAGTTCATTTTGGAACTTTTCAGACGGGAGTATATTCAGGTATGCATTTTCAAGTTCTTCGAGTGCTGCAATGAGTGTTTCAGGGACATAACATCCCCCGTATTCACCGAATCGTGTTTGTAACTTCATGATTGTAACCGTGCGTTTTGTATGAATGATCTGATTTTTTGCGGGTCCTTGATTCCCGGGGATATTTCCACACCAGATGCAACATCAACAGCGTACGGATGGAGTGTCCGTACTGCTTCTGCTACATTGTCTGTTCTAAGGCCTCCTGCAAGGATAACCGGAAGCGTTGTCTTATTCATGACACTCCTGGCAAAGCCGGGGTCATATGGTTTTCCTTTTCCCTGGCTTGTATCAACAATGAGAGCATCCGTATCAACAGATGTTGGAAGATCCATCCCTGGTTCAATGACTCTGATTACCTGAACGGTGCGATCAGAAGGCATTGGATGAGGGTTTGATATCTGGATGGCAGTTGGGCAGAGCTGCAGAATCTCCTCCAGTTCTGAACGTGAACTGGTGTGGGAAACACAGACCCGACCCATGTACGGACCAGCTGCCCTGAATATTTCTGCTGCCTGTTCAGGCTCCACCGAGCGGGGTGAATCGGAGAAGAGGACTACTCCGATTGCATCAGCACCAGCCTGATCAACTGTCCGAGCATCCTCCGGTCTTGTGATCCCGCAGATCTTTATGCGTATACGAATCCCTCCAATCTTCTTCGTGGATTTTCTGCGGCCATAATACTTGAGCCGATTAGGTACCCGTTTGCATATGATCGAAGAGTCCTGATATCACAAGGCCAGGTAACCCCGCTCTCTGCAATCACTGTCCTGTCAGCCCGCTTAATCATCGGTGCAAGCCGGATTGTGGTGGAGAGATCAGTCTTGAGATTCTTTAGATTCCTATTATTTATCCCGATGAGGTCGGCTCCTGTATCAAGAGCAGTTCTGACCTCCTGTCTGTCGTGAACCTCGACAAGTGGTTCAAGTCCAGCCTTTCTGGCTGCATCTACAAACTCGCCAAGCTGGTCACCAAGTACAGCCGTTATCAGGAGTACTGCGTCTGCTCCGGCATTTCTCGTCTCTTCGATCTGTTTTTTGTCAACGATGAAATCTTTACGAAGAATGGGAACTTTTGTCTCATCCCTGATGGCTGGAATAGTCGTAATGGATCCATGAAAAAATGCCGGTTCAGTTATCACTGATAGTGCACAACATCCGCCCCCGATGAGATCCTGTGAAACGGCAACAGGATCTGTAATTGCCCGAAGGTGCCCCTTTGACGGGCTTGCAGGTTTCATCTCGGCGATGATTGAATTCCGATCTACAGCACCCGTAATTGCTTTCAGAAGGCTGAATCTTTCTCTTCCTATATGAGCCATACTTCTGGAATCTGCAAATCTGCTCATATGCCCGGGTGTGAGGGCTTCAGCCCTGATGGTTGAAGCCTGAACGATCTGATCCAGAATCATGCTGCCCTTCCTGATACCTGAATCATCTCTTCCAGTTTTCTTGCTGCTGCTCCCGTGTTAATCACCTCATATGCCAGTTTCACTCCATTGCTGAAATCAGAAGCCTTTCCACCAACATAAATTGCAGCACCGGCATTGAGGGCGACAATATCCTGGGCAGGTCCTGGTGTTCCACTTAAGACTGATCTAATGATTGCAGCATTCTCTGCTGGTTCGCCACCCTTTATTGTCTTAATGCCTGAACGTTTTATTCCGAATTCTTCTGGTGTGATTGTTCTTGGCTTTAGCATTCCGTTGTTTAATTCAACTATAAGTGTTGGTCCTGTGATCGTAATCTCGTCAAGTCCATCTCCGTGAACTACCATAGCCCGCTCGACCCCGAGATTTCTGAGAGCATCAGCAACGACCATGACCAGTTCGGGATCATACACCCCTATGAGACGGGCCTGAGCTTTGGCCGGGTTTAGAAGCGGGCCCAGGATGTTGAAGACTGTGTAAATCCCTAGTTCTTTTCGTACTGGAGCTACATGTCGCATTGCCGGGTGATACTGCGGAGCAAAGAAGAAGCCGATTCCTGCCTCTTCAACATTCCTTGCTGCAGATTCAGGGGTCTGTTCAATCGTTACTCCTAATGCCTCGAGAACATCTGCTGATCCGCATCTACTGGAAACACTTCTATTTCCGTGCTTTACAATCAGGACACCTGCAGCTGCAGCCACGATTCCTGCTGCTGTACTGATGTTGAATGTTCCTCCGGTGGCAGAATCTCCTCCGGTACCGCAGGTATCAACCATCATCCCTGACACATGAGGATAAACTGGAATTGCACAGTTTTGCATCACTCTTGCAAATGAGGCAATCTCTACTGCTGTAACTCCTTTCATCCTAAGGGCAGTAAGGAAGGATCCGATCTGTGCTCCGGTTGCATTCCCGGTTGCTATCTGATCCATCACAGCTGATGCTTCTTCTGGACCTAGGTTTCTACCTGCAATTACCTGTTCGATGGCCTGGTGAATCATCAGATACCACCGGTTTTTAGGAAGTTCTCCATAATCTGACGTCCTGCCGGGGTCATGATGCTCTCCGGGTGGAACTGGACACCATGTAATGGAAATTTCTCATGTGAAACTGCCATGATACAGTTATCCCCTTCCGATGTGGCAGTTATCCTGAACTCATCCGGAAGGCTTGCCCGATCAGCAGTCAGGGAATGGTATCTTGTCGCAGTGAATGACTGGGAGATCCCATCAAAGATTCCTGTTCCCGTGTGTGCAATATGACTCGTTTTCCCATGAACTGGCTCTGTGAGACGAACAATCTCACCGCCAAAGGTATGGATGATTGTCTGGTGTCCGAGGCAGACACCCAGGATTGGTATAACACCGGCGTACTGTTCAATGACCTTGCGGCATACTCCTGATTCTTCAGGTGTTCCTGGTCCTGGTGAGAGTATTATCCGATCAGGATTCGTTTTCTTGATCTTCTCGATATCCTGATCGCAGGTAATTGCAACCGGGTTTGCCCCTAGTGTTCCGACAAGTTGGTGAAGATTGTAGGTAAAACTGTCAAAACAGTCCACGATGGTAACGTTCATACCCGGCCTCCCTCATTCTTCTGATTTTCTATTCCGGTCTCACCTGCATTTGCTCGTGAGAGGGCTGCAAGCATTGCTCCTGCTTTTTGCTTTGTCTCCTCATACTCTTTGGTCGGGTCAGAGTCTGCAACGATTCCAGCTCCTGTCTGGAAACTGGCGATTCCGTCCCGTACCACGGTTGTCCGTATTGCGATAGCAAATTCGAGCCTGTCATCAAACCCTATGTATCCTACTGCTCCTGCATACAGGCCACGTGGGTGGGGCTCAAGATCTGCAATGATCTGCATTGCCCGCAGTTTTGGTGCACCAGATACTGTCCCTGCCGGGAAGCAGGAACCGAGTGCATCAAACCGGTCCAGTCCTTCTGCGAGCCTGCCAGCAACCTGGGAAGTCATGTGCTGGACATGAGAGAACTTCTCAACCTCCATAAAGGAACTGACTCTTACCGACCCGAATGCTGAAACCTTTCCTATATCATTTCTTGCCAGATCTACAAGCATCAGGTGCTCAGCTTTCTCCTTCTCATCGGCAAGCATCTCTTCTGCCAGTCTTGCATCCTCGGCTGCATCCTTTCCTCTCGGCCGCGTTCCTGCAATGGGCACTGTGAAGATATCCTCTCCATCGACCTTGACCAGCATCTCTGGACTAGATCCAATGACTGTCTCATCCCCAAATTCAAGGAAATAAAGGTAAGGTGATGGGTTGAGCAAACGTACCTCTTCGTAGAGCCTGAATGGGTCCCCAGTATAAGGTGTCTGAAACCTACGTGAGACTACAGCCTGGAAGATATCTCCGGCCCGGATATGTTCAAGAGTCTTCCTGACCGCTGACTCAAAATCTTCTTTTCCTAATGGAGAGGTGAGTGGGATCTCATGTGCAGGAGACGAAGGATTACCAACTGAAGGGATTTCATCACCGGCACTTTGAATCTTATCTGCAAGAGTCTGTATTTCCTTGACTGCCTTTTGATAAATCTCGGAAAAATTGTCTCCCGGGTGTATGAGTGGAGTTGAAAAAACCATGCAGGTGCTCTTTTGATGGTCCAGGACTACTCCTGACCTCGCGAGCATGAATTTACCAACCGGGCAGTTCTTCTCCTTTCCTGCATCTAGATATCCTTTGTTCAGATCAGTTACCATATCGTACGAGCAGTATCCTACAAGACCGCCTGCAAACCCTGCAGGAGATTTTCCTGATAATCCATACTTGCTCATAAATTTTCGAATCATCCCGATAGGATCAGAATTATTCCCCGTTTCATCCAGGATAAAGAGTTCCTGTATGTCTGTTCCGATTATTGATCGCACAGCCCTGCGGGGTACTCCTTCCATTGATTCGAGAAGAAATCCCTTGTCTGTCCGCAGATGCTGATATAGCACTGCGGGTGAGGCTTCAGGAATTGGAATGGTTACTGTTACCGGGATAAGCTCTGGTTTATACAGGTTTTCTGTCATTTGTCTGAAGGCAGGATATGACAGATCCAGTGACAGGCAGTTCCCTGTCACTGCGATCTCCAGTCCACCGGCATCACCTGTCTGAATGAATTTGTTGTCTGAATCATGTATATTGATGTAAGCTTTTGTACATATTTATACATTATTGTACCTATTACTCCGTTTGAGGGAATATATCACGGTTGCTGGTGTTTGCTATTCTCCTTCCTATCCTGTAAATTTACCTTAAAATGAGAAATTTTTTCCAAAAAAGCCATCATTGATTGCATGGCAAGTTCTTTTATACCCAGATGAAGTTGTTATTTCATCGAGGTGCTGACGTTAGTTCTCTGTGTGTTTATTGAACCAACAGTTTGGTCAGACCGATAAAATCAGAAGATAAACCTGGTGAAAACTGCTGTTTTCATACCTGTAGGTTAATTTATATAGTTTAGATGCTATTAGGGGAGTATTGGTAGAGAAAAATCTCTCTGCGGTGATTATTGAATAATATATAATGTATGATGGACTGAAACCCGAACATTCGTATTAAAAAAATCACCCCGGTCTCGATCACAGATTATTGACAGAACTGGAGATGTCGTATGGAAAGAAAAAAAATAGCATACTTCTGCTGGGAATCACTCTATACGGATCGGGTAGGTGGTCTTGCTAATGCTGCTACCTATCTGGCACAGGAACTGGCAAAGAAGAATGAGGTACACTTTTTCACCCGTGGAGATGGTGACTTCACATTCGGGGGAGTTCACTACCATACGGTCCGTCCGTATGGAAATAATGTGGTGGAATACTGCCGGAATATGAGTCATATGATGGCAGACCGGTTTCGCTCCCTTGACAGCCCACGCTTTGACATTCTTCATTTCCATGACTGGCATGTGACCGAGGCTCTGCATCTTTTGCAGGATCGCAACACGGTATTTACCTATCATTCGACTGAATATGGTCGCAACGGAAATCATCATGGTGACTGGTGGGAATACCACGAGATCAGTGGAAAAGAGTGGTATGCCGGTTTAATTGCAAAACAGGTGACTACTGTCTCGGGTGTTCTCAAAAATGAAGTAATGCAGTTGTATAATGTTCCTGATTGGAAAGTGCAGGTCTTTCCAAATGGGGTTGTCCCAGAACAGTTTGATGTAAGCCTTGATCAGGGAATTGTAAAACAGGAGATGGGAATTCATCCTTACGCCCCGACAGTTCTTTTTATCGGCAGGATGGCAGTTCAGAAAGGTCCGGATCTCTTTCTTGATGCTCTGCCCCGGGTAAAAGATCGATTCTGGGGCGTCCAGGCAATAATGGCTGGAGATGGTGGGATGAGATCATGGCTTCAGGACCGCTCTTCGGCATTGGGTTTGCCAGTCCGGTTCCCCGGGTTCATAACTGATACTCAGTATGTCCGGTTGCTTGCGGCAGCAGATCTTGTTGTTATCCCGAGCAGGAATGAACCATTTGGTATTGTGCTTCCAGAGGCATGGAGTGCAGGAAAGCCTGTGGTGGCCTGTGATGTTGGAGGCCTGCACGAAAACATTGAACAATATCATGATGGAATACGAACATCTGTATCTTCAGACAGTATCGCAGCAGGAATCTGCGAAGCCCTCGACAACATGGAGCGGTCACGTCGGTGGGGACGCAGTGGCAGGGCAAAGGTGTATCGCGACTTCCAATGGAATGGGATTGCAAACCGGCTGGATTCGATGTATGCCGGAGTCAATTCCTAATATTTTTCACCCATTTTCTTCAATAGTGACTCATCTTTTTTGCTCCTGACAACGATCCCTGATCATGGATAAGCCGGTTCAGACTCCTGCTGATGAGCATGAACATTCAAATACCATTCCAGTAATCAATCCGGCTACAGGGGAACTTGTTGGAAAAGTGAACAGCGGAACGGCTGGAGATGTGGATGCAGCAGTAACAAGTGCGTCAGAAGCGTTTCCGAAATGGGCTGTTAAGGATGGAACTGAACGTGCTAAAGTGCTTTTTGGAGCAGCCGCCCTTGTCAGAAGCAGACAAGCAGACCTTGCAAATCTTCTCACCCGGGAACAGGGAAAACCATTAAAAGAGTCTAAGAATGAGATTGCTGGATTTGCAAAAATTCTTGAATACTATGCCTCGATATCCGGGCTATTAAAAGGTGATTACGGTCACTCTTCAGCGTATGGTCATGCGATAGTATCGAGAAATCCACTCGGCGTTTGTGGTGCTATCATCCCATGGAATGTTCCGGCAATTATCATGGGATGGAAAGTGGGTCCAGCCTTAGCATCCGGGAATGCACTCGTCCTCAAACCTGCAACAACAGCCCCACTGACCTGTATGCAACTAGTAGGATGCCTTGTTGAAGCTGGTCTTCCCGGCAATATTCTTCAGATAGTTACCGGGCCAGGCCCGGTTGTCGGTGAGGCAATAGCAGAACATCCTGATGTCCGGGCGGTCTCATTTACTGGTGAGGTTGCAACAGGTAGACGGGTTGCGTCACTGGCGGCCCCGCTCTTTAAAAGAATCACACTCGAACTTGGCGGGAGCGATCCTATGATCGTATGCAAAGATGCAGACCTTACCGTTGCAGCAAAAGGGGCAGTTGCCGGGAGATTCTTCAACTGCGGACAGACCTGTACCGCAGTAAAACGTTTATTTGTTGAATCATCCGTAGAAGAAGAATTTGTCCACAAGCTGGAGACCCTGATCAGGTCCCTTAAAGTTGGCAACGGCCTTGGATCTGATGTTGATATGGGACCGATACACTCCCTTGCTCAACAACATCTGATATCCGGACAGATTGAACGGACCGTAGATGGTGGTTTTGGCAAGATTACAACCGGAGGAAAAGAGATAGGAGAGGGTGACCACACAGGTTTCTTCTTTGAACCGACTCTCCTTTCTGGTCTTGATCCCGAAGCTCCTGTCATGAGAGAGGAGGTCTTTGGCCCTGTTCTTCCAGTCATGCCGTTTGATTCTCTTGATGACGCTATATCTGCTGCGAATAGCACTCAATTCGGGCTTGGCGCTTCTGTCTGGACTCATGATTCTCGTGTTATCAGCAGGGCATGCGAAGAGCTGCAGGCAGGTATCGTATGGGTAAATCAGCATCTCAAACTCCCACCTGAAGTTCCCTTTGGTGGAACAAAAGACTCTGGAATTGGCAGAGAAAACGGCCGTTATGCACTGGACCATTATCTTGAAGAGAAAACAATTCTGATAAAGCCTTGATACCATGGTTGTTGCAGGAGTACATGTATCAATAGCAGGATCTCTTGACCTGGCAGCGAGTCGGGCAAAAGAGCGTGGATGTGACTGTTTCCAGATATTTACGAAAAATCCCCGTGGATGGGCAGCCAAAGAGATCACTGAAAAAGACGCTGAAGCATTCAGAAATGCTGTTTCAACTTCATCACTCTGTCCGGTCTTTGCTCATATGCCATATCTTCCAAACCTGGCTTCAGAGAAACCTGAAATGTATTGCAAATCGGTTGATGCCCTTGTGCTTGAACTAAGCCGGTGCTCTCTTTTGGGCATTCCGTATCTTGTAACTCACCTTGGTCATGCCGGGGATGATGTCAGACTTGGTCGGGACCGGGTCGTTGATGCTGTACTAAAAGCCTTTGATCAGGATATTCCTGCTGTTACTCTCCTGTTTGAGAACACCGCTGGTGAACGCAACTCGGTTGGAAGCAGACTGGAAGAGATAGCTGAAGTACTGGATAATGTGGGAGATAAAAACCACACCGGGATATGTTTTGACACCTGTCATGCATTTGCTACAGGATATGATCTGAGAACTAGTGATACGATTGCAAATGTCGCAAACCAGATAGATGATCTCTTTGGCATATCACGAATCAATCTCATCCATCTGAATGATGCAAAAGGTGAATGTGGCTCAGGCCTTGACAGGCATGAACATATTGGATGCGGGGCCATTGGGAAGCAGGGTATGGCAGCAATACTTCACCATCCGGATTTTTGTAAAATACCGGTAATATGCGAAACACCGGTGGATGATCGGCGCGGCGACGCTGAAAATATCGCTGAAGTACGTCGCCTTGCAACATCTACCTTTCATGAACTGTAATTATATAGCCTTAAAAGCCTCGTCTCATTGAAATATTCGCACTTTTTTATATTTTTAATACGCTATTTCGTGCGCCCAAGCGGTTCAAAGTACCCGGCTTTTTCTGCTTTACCATGGAAAAAAGAGGTCATAAGCCGAGAACCTTATAGCCGACCGGAGGAAATCTTACTAATATGGCGTTGGCCGGTGAAGGGGTTTATTTGAGGTCACCTCTTCCGGAAAGCGGTAATCAGGTGTAACTAATATGAGCAGGATGGGACAGATCAGCCGGGGGGTAATCCTTCTGGTTGTCATGGGGGCACTTTTTGGGACAATGGCTGCTGCCCAGCCGATAAAAGCACCAGCGGTGATAACCACTCCCGGTGTGTATGAACTGAGTGACGATGCCAGGGATATTACTGATATCTATGGTATCCAGATTCAGTGCTCAAATGTGGTAATAGATGGAGCTGGTCATTTCCTTGGTGGTGAGGAGCGGGAAAAGTCAGCAGGTGTGTTCGTCAATCAGTACGGCGGTTCAATAACCAATGTGACGGTGAAAAATCTCAACCTGGAAAACTGGGAGAGCGGGATTGATTATACCTATGTAAAAGGCCAGAAGGGCGATTCAAACCTCATCACCAAATGTGATATTGTGAAATGTGATGTGGGCATTCGTGTTGAATACTCAGATTATGTCAAGGTTGAGGAGAACCAGCTCCATGACTGCTCATCGGGTGTAGTGGTTGAGGGACTATCAACAAATACTGATCTAAAGAAGAATACCATCAAGGGTTGTGGCCAGGGAATTAGTGTCACTAACTCGCAAATGACTACTATTGAAGAAAATACCATCAATACCTGCAAGGTTTATGGGGTCGAGGTTACCGATTCTGAAGGCACTATTGTAAAGAAGAATGGAATCAGCGATAATAAGTATGCAGCATTAAAGATTGAGAACTCAAAGGAATCAGAGGTTAATGGAAATACTCTTTCTCAAACTGAAGTAGGTCCAGTCCTTATTATCGGTAACGATGTCCATAATGCCGTGATCACAAATAATTACTTCAGTTCATTTGAGAACGTTCTGGTTGATGATGTCAGCACCGACATCTCATGGAATACGACCCAGAAACCAGGCACCAACATTCTCGGTGGTCCGTATCTTGGGGGTAATTATTGGGGGTCTGCAGCCGGTGGTAAGGGA
Organism: Methanospirillum lacunae; assembly: GCF_003173355.1. Lineage (NCBI taxonomy): Archaea > Methanobacteriati > Methanobacteriota > Methanomicrobia > Methanomicrobiales > Methanospirillaceae > Methanospirillum > Methanospirillum lacunae. The sequence continues at coordinate 262,113 of NZ_QGMY01000008.1, forward strand.
TACTCAGATTCAGCGGCAGATAAAGATGGATTTGGTATTGCAGATAAGTCTTACCGGATAAATGATTACAATATCGACTATCTCCCACTTACCCACACTACTGCAACCAAGGCTCCAGAAGAACAGGAGATAATTCCTGATGCAAATGTCACTAATACAACCCCTGATACTGCTTCTAATAAAACATCAGAACCTGAATTAACGCCTGTGAAAGATTCTGAAAAACCATCTATATCAGAAAATATTTCAACAGTCCCCTCAGTGAAGGAATCTTTGACTCCGACACCCATGGAAAAACAGATAGAACAAAAAAATGTTACTAACGTCACAAATACTACAAAGTTTGCCAATGTGACCAATGTGACTACTATAACCCCGGTCCTGACAATAAATGACTCAATTCTGAATAGATCCGTTGCCAATGGATATCCAACAGAAATCAGCCAGGTACTCCAGGTAGCGGGACCCGTTAATGGTTCCAATACAGTAGATGCCTTTAAAGTTGGGAACAGATCTTCACAATCTGGAGGATTGAACACCTCTTCAGTAAACCAGTCCTCTGAAAAATTGGATTTTCCTGCACAGAATGGATACCTAGTGTTTCTGGTATCAGAGGCAGGTGGCAGGGTGATTCTGACGACCACAACGGGTTCAGAAATAAAACTCGATCCAATGCAGCAGAAGAATCTGACGGTTCCTGTTCCAGTGGGTGGGTTTGAATACACTACCTACCGTGTTGAAAAAGATGGATATACTCCGGTTTCAGGATCAATCTCACCATATCCTGGATCAGGTCAGACAACAACGATCACAGTTTCCCTAACAAAGCACGCCTCTAATGCAACCACTCAGTCTGGACCTCAACCTATCCAAAATGGAGTAAAACAATCGGATAAGATAAATTCTACACCAATTTCGAACACTACCGAGCCTTCAATCCAGAAAAATACTTCCGTGTCTTCAGCGAACAAGACTGAATCAGCAACTCCCTCACATGAAATCAGAAACCAGACTCCGGGTGTAGCCATCATCTCTGCTAATCAGACCCTTATACCGACCGTCAATGCCACACAGCCTCCAACTGTAACGGTCGTGGCAAATGGTATCAATCAGACTACATCTTCACAGTTGTCTCATGTTATTGAGGCTTCGGCAGGTCCCGGAGGTTCGATCAGTCCGAATGGTTCTGTAAGTGTTGAAAATAAAGGAGCCAGTTCATTCATCGTTACAGCTGATGATTCTCATAAGATCTCATACTTGGTGATCGATGGTATCAAAACGAGTCCGATGTCCGAATATCGGTTCATTGATGTTACCTCTAACCATACCATTATGGCAGGATTTGCCTGAACCGGGGTTGGGTACTCAGGTATCCCCTTCTATCCCGGAGGGGGCGCTTTCCCAAAATATATCTTATAATTCAGCAAAATAAAAAAATCAGGCCTCAATACTGGGTGTTATCTTTATCTTGCAAAAAAACGTTATTTGTACCATGAACCCCTCTCCCTGGTATTGCATACTGTTGGTGCTCCTTCTAGCAGTATCTGCAGTTGGTCAGGGGGAGGCAGTTGACTCTTCTGGCGGGGTTGTATCAACGCAAGTCACTACACTTGCATCTCTTGAAATTCCTCCCAAAGCAACAGTCAGCACTACGGTCAAAACAACCATAGCTCCGATTCATACTAAAGAGCCTGTTATTAAACCACCTGTAGATCAGTCGTCTGTTACCCCTTCTGGTACTCCTACCCCAGAAATACCACAGGTCAAACCAACGCCAACAGGTGTAAAAGCAACAGGAACTCCGGAAGGAAAACTGACCGGAAATCTCAATGATAATGAATCAGCTTCAACTTACTTTCAGTGGGGACGGGCATATGAAGATGCAGGTGATTATTCTGCCGCTATTGAAGAGTATGACCGTGCTATTGCACGTGAACCCTATTATGCGGATGCCTGGTATCACAAGGCACTCTGTTATGAGAGTCTTGGTATGTGGGACGAGGCTTATCAGTCATATAGGTTTCTTCTGACAATAGATCCCGGGTATCCTGCAACTGCAAATAGTACGGGTATCAGAGTAAACAATACTACTGATCATCGGCCAGTCTCTGCTCCACCTCCTCAAGGTAACCCCCTGATCTGGATTGCATCAGGAGTTGTAATTGCGGGGCTTTTTGCTGCAGGTTTTGTTCTATATCATCGAAGGAAATTCCTGGAAGCTGTGAAAACAGGTGAAATCTCTATTTCGACCCGTTCACTTCAGACAAACCCGGGACCATTTCCCGATCTAGATGCTATTGCTGCTGATGTTGAACCCTACTTTACCGGTGATCCAGAAATATTCAAAGTTGTCCTACGGCTCTCACTTGAGATAGCCCGGGAGGGGAGAGAAGGCAAGCCTGTTGGAACTGCGTTCATCCTCGGAGATAGCAATGCGGTCCTTGAACGATCAAGACAACTGATTCTGAATCCTGTTTCCGGCCATTCTGAAGAAGACCGGTTGATAACAAACCCTGATATGCGAGAGAATATCAAAGAGTTATCACTCGTTGATGGAGCGTTTGTAATACGGGAAAATGGTATTGTTGAGGCCGCCGGACGGTATATCTCTATTGATACCAGTGGAGTCACTCTGCCAAAAGGATTTGGGACCCGGCATGTTTCAGTTGCTGCTATCACCCAAGAGACCGATTCCCTTGGAATTGTAGTGTCAGAGAGTGGTGGAGTTGTTAGAGTCTTTGCCAAAGGAAAGGTTATCGTTGAAACGATGTGATCTCATTCTTGTGGCTGGCAGCGATGATCTTTCATTCCTGTTTTTAATACCATTGAAATGGTTATCAATATCTTAATCCTCATTATCCGTAATCAACGATAAATCTAGATATATTCGTTTTTGTTCTTTATCTGGTCAGATAATTAATATAACTTTTTAAGGAAGAAAAGAAAGGCATTGTCTCTGTACGTTACTGATTTCTTGTTCTTCAGAAAAAAAAATTAAAAGGAGATGTCAGGTCTCTTTTCAATATCTTCCCCAGCAAATTCCAGGTACTGAAGTTTGATAAGACCCGCTAATTTCCCGATGAAGTTCGAGGGGATTGTATCCATCATGGTGTTGAATTGCTCGGCAACGTTGTTTGCTGTATACCTCTGCCTGGCGATTTCATCTTCCACCTGTTTTACCGAGTCCATCAGGGATGTAACGGTCTGGGAAGTCTTCAGGTCTGGATAATTTTCCATAACTGCAAAGAGTCTTCCCAGCATAGAGCGCGATTCAGCCTCAATTCCTGCCAGATCTCCTGCGCCGGCAGATCCAACTGATGCACGCATAGCAGTTACCCTCTCCAGGGTATCTTTCTCAAATGCGGCATATGATTTTACTGCGCCCAGGAGTTGTTCGATCATATCAAGGCGTTTTTTAAGCGCAACCTTGATCTGTCCCAGTGTAGCCTCATGTGTGTTCTTCAGGCTGAAGAACCGGTTGTAAAGTGATACAGCCCAGATAACAAGGCCTATTATTGCCAGTACAACGACACCGGCGACGATTAGGAGGATCATAGAGATCAGTTATTATCATCTCCTCTAATGCGTAATATTTTACCCCTTCATTTATTTTTTCAGGGAATCGAGGTTTACATGGGCAGGTCAGGAGACGAACGGTTGATAAATCCACGATACTCGCTGTCGTACCAACTCATGTCTATCCTACTCATAATCGGTATCATCCTTATTTTAATCGTCTTTTCTGCACTTTATCTAAATAATTCACGCTCACTTGAGAATGAGTTCATTATCAGCCAGAATTATACTGAACAAAGTCTTAAAACGTCGGTTCGGCTATTGGAGGAGACCCTTTTTATATACGATGCTGCCTATGAACCCTCTCTAAAGAGAGCCACGAATGAGTTTTACCAGGAGTTTAATTCAACCGGCTATGAACCTGAAAAATTGGATCTTCAGGTTTTGAAGTCCAAAATTAAGAAAGACCTCAGTTCTCAGGTTGATCTGTATGTAATAAATGATGAAGGCGTTATTATCAAAAGCACAGACGAGTCTGAAATTGGTCTGGACTTTAAAAAATATCCCAAATTTTATGATAACCTTACTGCCATTCGTCTTGGAAATTCCTATGTATCTGATACCATTGTAAAAGCCATAGGGAGTGGGGAGTTCAGGAAGTATGGGTATCATCCGACCCCGGATCACCATTATATTCTGGAACTTTCACTAGATGTTGATGATCAGATAAAGAAACTGAATCTGTCTTCATTTTCCACCATTTCTAACACCTATACTCAGAATGTCCCTGGTATAAAGTCTGTTTTTGTGTTTGAAAAACTTGCTTTATATAATAATGATCCCATTGCAGGTCTCCAGTACTCTGATAACTATCTGGTCCCATATACAGAATGGGATGACAGGCTTCAATATCTAAATCAAACATTTAAAACAAAGGGCAGTATCTATGTTAAAGTGCCTGGTACAACCCAATACCGGAAGTATATTTATGTTTCTTCTCCAGAAACAACAGGTCCCTCCTTTTCTGAACTTGGCCAGGTCATTGAGATCACATATGATATGCAGAATCTCCGGAATCATCAGAAGAATGCTTTTCTGACATATCTTATGGGAGCAATCTGTTGTATCATTTTGGTCATTCTGGTAGCATTTGGGGTTACCCGATACATCACTCATCCGATTGATCAGATTGTCGCAGATATTGAGATTATATCAGATGGTTCTTATGATCATCCGATTTCTCATACCCATGGATTTGAGTTCGGGCGTCTTGAAGCTAGTATTGGAAAGATGGTTCGCCGTCTTAAAGATGACATCATCAGTATCAGACAAAAGTCAGAAGACCTGGATAGGGAACTTGGGCAGCGAGTCGCTACTGAGGAGTTACTTCGGACAGCTAATCGGAAATTGAATCTTCTCTCAAGCATCACACGTCATGATATTCTCAACCAACTGTCTGTGATGACGGGAGCTCTTGACCTGTTATCTGAGGAGAATAATAGTCAATACCTTATTGGAATTATCCAGCGGTCTGTTACAAATGTACATAAGCAGATCTCATTCACGAAGCTGTACGAGCAGATGGGTTCACATCAACCAATCTGGCAGCGAATGGCAGATATGGTAATTCATGCCAGAGAAGGAATCTCTCTCCACGGAGTGAAGATAGAGGATAATACCGGGTCACTAGAGATCTACGCTGATCAGATGGTGAATCGTGCTATCTTTAATCTCTTTGAGAATGCAGTCCGACATGGTGGTGAAGTATCTTGTATCACTCTCGATTTCACATCAATAGGTAAAGAGGGTATTCTGGTGATCTCTGATGATGGATATGGTGTACCGGTTGGTGAGAAGGAGAAGATCTTTAACCGGGGATACGGCTCCAACACCGGGCTTGGCCTCTTTCTGGTCAGAGAAATCCTTCACATAACTGGAATGACCATAAAAGAGAACGGGGCTGCCGGTTCAGGTGGGAGATTTGAGATACATATTCCTGAAGGTGCATGGCGTACATCAGATGATGAAACTCCTTAAACTCAAGGAAGAGGCCTGAATTATCTTATTTGAAAAGTTCTTTCTCTTTATCCTTCTGTATTGCCTGATAATTATCCATGAGTGTTCTGATGAAGACATATTGACTTCCGAGATGCTTTTTCTCAATGCTATCGAGAAGTATGTATGGCAACTTCATTGTTGGTATGGGGTTTGGATCAGGTTTGGATGAAATAGGTTGATCCTAGAAGAGTCCATACCATCATCACCCTGGCTTTTTTTCAGTGTGATGACCCAATTATCTGTCACAGATCCCCTGTACCTGGGAATCGTCTTTTCTTTCAAGAGATACCATAGACCTTTATATTCTGCTCGCAGAGATGATCCAGCGAAGCAACACTCTCACTATTTGTCCAGTCTCCATTGGCAAACCGGTGTTTGTGGAGCAGTTCTTGGAGCAGGTTATGAATAACCGTAAATTATTTGTCGGCAACCTTACGTATTCAGTCCGGGAAGGACAACTGAAGACGTTGTTTTCCAAGTTTGGAGAGGTTATTAGCGTTCGGATTTTGGAGAAGAAGGGATACGGGTTTGTGGAGATGGGGAGCATAGAACAGGCCAGAGCAGCCCGTGAAGCCCTGAGTGAAACTGAGTTTGAAGGTCGTAACCTGCTAATCGATGGTGTCAGACCTTTTTTGAAGTCAAAAAAGGGTCCATCAAAATCAGGACAGAGAGAAGGCTCCCGTGGTTCACCCTCAAGGTCTGGTCCCCATCAATCTAAACCAGGATCCGGGTCCGGGTATCATGATCGAAGGTCGGGTCAGTCCACGAACAGGTCCGGAAGACCTGGCCAGCGATCATCACCTGCCAGAAGATCGTCAATGCCAGCAAGACGTAACAGCGGCCCTGGCCGGAGATCCTGATCTTTAGAACTATATTGAATCCTCTCAGTTTTTTTGATTATCGAACTGTCTGACTACCTCAGGGAGGCAGGTCACTACTCCCCTGATTCCTGAAACTGTTAGGGTCATGAGAATAGCATCAACAACCTCTTCCCTTGTTGCACCCATTTGTTTGGCCATCGGAATATGTGCCCGTACTGCTCCATCATCACCGGCAGCTGCTTTCATAGCGATGTAGATGAGTTGTTTTGTCTTTCCGTCAAGGCCGCCTGACCCGGCAACCGCTCTTATCAGGTTGTTAAATGCAACAGCAACTTCAGGTGCTTCCTGTTGGAATAATTCCATTGGATTCTTATCCATAAATGATATAGAATCCGGTAGATTATCAGTTTATATCACGATAATTAGCTCAAGAATAAGCGGCTTTTTTACGGTGACTCCACCTTCTGTGTTCTATGAGTGTGGGGCAAATTCCTTACGGATAATGATTAAACGTTTTTTCGCGGTTTCTGCACCTACCCCTGGTGATGAAGTGGATTGGAAGATCTGAAATATTACCTGGATCTATGTTACCGATGATGAGGGATTCTGTGTTACTGTAAATCATATTGAATTGTATGTACCAAACAGATCGAGTATCTTAAATCTTTGGATGATATCCTTTCCTCTCGTAGTTTTATACCACCATTAAATTTTCTTATTGTTCAGGGCTATTTCTGGTTTGTCTGCTGGAAAAAATTCGGCAGCCAGATATCTGTATCAATTGATACTCTATCTATGGGAGAGATACTGGCAGGTGAGCCTGACATGATCTCATCACAGATACTGGTTACTCTTGTTCAGGTTATTCAGAAAGCTGCTTTTATTGATAATCAGCCGGTGGATCTAGGGGATGGCCCACTCCTAACAGCAGCAGAGATTCATCTGATTGACATGGCAGGAAGATATCAGGGTGATACGATTTCTGATCTAGCTGTTCGTATGGGTGTCACAAAGAGTGCAGTATCCCAAATGGTTCAAAAACTGGTTGTGAAAGGATACCTTATTCGCGGTCGTGAAGAAGGAAACCGGAAAAATATTAGTCTCCATCTAACTCCAAATGGAAAAAAAGCCTTTGAATGGCATAAATCTCTTCATTCAAACGTTGATAAGGAGATCATTTCATATCTGGCTGCATTATCAGATCATGAACGAACGATCCTGCTTGAACTCCTTGTCAGACTTATGACAACAATTGATCACTCCCTTCTGATACGAAATGATCATATTCGGGATTTTCTCTCTTCATATTCTTCAGAATCCTCTGATATTCCTTAAGTACTGATTAGTTCATGTCTGTATCAGTATGGTAAAGTATCTTAATCATTCCCTCAATAAACTAATGATGGGGCTGATGAGATACCTTTCGGGATCATCAGGCCTAGTATCGGTGAAAAGATGACAGATCATAATTCGATTGTAAATTTTTCTCCACTTAGTATTACTGACGGACCTGATGTGATTTCAATTTTTAACTATTATATTCTGAATAACAATGCGGCTTTTCTGGAACAACCGGTTCCGGATACCTTTTTTGAATATATGCTCGGACTTCTTGGTTTGTTTCCATCAGTGGGCATCAGGAGGGATGGCCATATTATCGGGTTTGGAATGCTCCGCCCTCACAATTCGATGCCTGCGTTTGCACACACAGCCGAGATCACCTACTTCATACACCCTGATTATACCGGGAAAGGAATTGGTGGAGAAATATTGTCGTATCTTGAGATGAAAGGTCGTGAAATTGGGATATGCAATATTCTTGCCCAGATCTCCTCACTGAATGAAGGAAGTATTAGGTTCCACCACAAACATGGGTTTGTTCACTGTGGCAGGTTCATGAATGTAGGAAAGAAGAGTGGAATATTCTTTGACACGGTCTGGATGCAGAAGAATATCTGACCGGTTTACCCTGATTTCAACCTATCCTGATTAATATTTTTGATGCCAAGGTATTAGACAACTCTATGTTGTCTGTCCTGTATGTGGATGATGAACCAGGTCTTCTTGATATTGGAAAGATTTTCCTGGAACGGGGAGGGAACCTTGTGGTTGATACTGTCTTATCCCCATTACAGGCTCTTTCTCTCCTTACTGAATCCACGTATGATTGTGTGGTTTCAGATTACCAAATGCCTGAAATGGATGGGCTTGAATTCCTAAAAGAAGTCCGGAAGGCCTGGCATACCCTTCCCTTCATTCTCTTTACCGGAAAAGGGAGGGAAGACGTGGTAATTGAAGCTCTGAATAATGGTGCTGATTTCTACCTGCAGAAAGGTGGCGAACCAAGGTCACAGTTTGCGGAACTTGAATATAAAGTCAGACTGGCAGCTGAAAGGGTAAAGGTTTCTGAGGAACTGCGCAACTCTCAGCGTATGCTGGAAGATCTCATCGATTTCCTTCCTGATCCGACGTTTGCAATTGATCTTAATGGGAAAGTTATCACCTGGAACCGTGCAATAGAGGAGATGAGCGGTGTCAGAAAAAGTGAGATCATTGGGCAAGGAAACCAGATCTATTCGGTGCATCTCTTTGGGGAGAAGGGTCCACTCCTTATTGACCATGTCCTTCATGACTTTCCTGAAACCACGGCGATGTATCCAACAATTACCAAAATAGGGAATAAACTTATTGCTGAACGGTATGTTCCGATGCTTAATGGAGGTACCGGGGGATATTTATGGCTTGTAGCTTCCCCGATTTACAATTCTGAAGGCACGATTATCGGTGCAATAGAGTCCATTAGAGATATTACAACTAGAAAAAAAGCAGAAGAAGATGTTAAGACAGCATATGAACAGCTTGCAGCTGCTGAAGAAGAATTACGTCAGCAATTTGAGGATCTTGCACGGAATGAGAAGCAGATCAGGGACAGTGAAAGGCGTCTTAATGATATAATCAGTTTCCTTCCGGACGCCACCTTTGCTATCGACCTGAGTGGAATTGTTATCGCATGGAATAATGCAATTGAAGAGATGACCGGAATTGACCGATCTGAAATACTTGGAACCGGTGATTTCTCATATGCTGAGCCGTTCTGGGGCTGTAGAAGGCCGATGCTCATTGATGTGGTGCTGAGGAGTAATCTTTCGATTGAAAATCATTACAAAAAACTGACTAAGAAGGGCGACAAGTACTTTTCAGAGATGGAAGTACCTCACATATATGGAGGCAAAGGTGGGTACTTCTGGTTTACTGCAACCCCACTATATAATTCTGAAGGAGAAGTCATTGGGGCAATTGAGTCTATCCGTGATGTGACGGATCACAAACGTGAGCAGGATGAACTTAAAGCAGCGTATGAGCAGCTCACGGCTACCGAAGAAGAATTACGGCAGCAGTATAAGGACCTTGCCTGGGGAGAAGCTCGCATCAGGGAAGATGAACGGTTTATCAGAGACGTTTTTTCAAGCATTCAGGATGGCATTACAGTTCTTGACACTGATCTTCGGATCATTAAGGCTAATCCGGCGATGAACAAATTTTCAAAAGATGGCACGTCTGTCACCGGACTGAAATGTTATGAAGTATATTATCATTCATCAACCCCGTGTGAGGATTGCCCTGCTATCAGGACATTACGAACCGGACATCCTGCTCACAAGATAATCAAAAGGAGAGGGGCTGAAGGGACGGTGGGTTCACTAGATGTATACTCGTATCCACTCTTTGATTCTGCAGCCGGAAAGATAACTGGTGTTATCGAATATGTCAGGGGGATAACTGATCGGCTAAATACCTCTGAAAACCGTGACTCTGGTGATGAAAATCCGAACTCCCTTCAGTAAGTATGGCCCGCCTGAACTGGAAAAAGTATCAAGATCAATTTGATCACTTTTCTGCTGAACTTCTTTCCGAAAATTCTCCTGGTGAATGTGCTATCCTATCAAGAATTCACAATATCTGCAAGGGTGACCCTGCTGTAGATCTTCTGATACTCGGAACCGAAGCACCCCTGATTGCATTCCTTGAATTCTTGTTTGCCCGGGCTGAAGGACCATATTCGTCTGTTTTTCCACTATATGCTCACCTTATCGGGTTGGTATTTAACATCTCTTCTTCTCTTAAGGCTCTGCTCAATCTCAATGCTGCCGATGCGATAGGCAACATGATCCTGAACAAGCGTGGCAGGCTAAAATTTGCAATTGCTGATCAACTCGAACTCTCTCTCCTGTTAGAATGGTGGCCTACCTTCGGTCTAGCCCCGATAACGGCTCGTCAGGTTTTTGAGGCAGTTCTGCAGAAATCCGATGTTAGTCACCGGATCAGATCAGAAGAACCCGACCTCCTCCTCAGGCTGCTTGAGGTCTTTCCAGAGTTTCAGTCAGAGTTTTTCCCTCCTGAAAAAACCCCGGATGATTTGCTTATAGGTAGACAAAATATCTCTCCCCTCCCTTCGCAGAGAAGATACCATCGTCTTTATGCAAACCTTCTTGAGCAGGGTCATGATCTCCGGCAGATGATCAAGGAGGAGGAAAACCGAATTCTCCCGATACAGATGCGCAGAAACACGTTTCTCTCGTTTCTGGTGAAACAGTTGCATAACGGAGAATGCCAAATATGTGCCATAACTGACAACTTAAGGGATTCCACCTGCAAATCTCCGATCACCGTACATCACATAATACCGCTCTCTGAAGGAGGCGCTGATAATGCCAGAAATATGCTGGTTGTCTGTCTGGATCATCACCAGGAAATTCATAATGGTCAGATTCAGGTACTATTGGGTGACCAGATTGAGGTCATACATTCTGGCGGAAAGTGTATGATACCATCAAACCCCTGATGTACCAGCAACGGAAAGGCAGATACTCATCCTTTATTGGTATTTATTCCTAAGGTACTATTCTGGTGTGCTGTGAATGCAGTCATAATTCTTATTATCGCCATCTGTGTTTTTGCTCTCGGGTACCGTTATTACGGTCTGTTCATCGCAACACGTGTTCTTAAACTCGATGAAACGAGACGAACCCCTGCGGAGTCAGAGAACGATGGGCATGATTATTATCCTACTAATAAATACGTCCTGTTTGGTCATCACTTCGCAGCAATTGCAGGAGCAGGACCTCTCGTAGGACCAGTTCTTGCAGCCCAGTTTGGATACCTTCCAGGACTATTATGGATCCTTATCGGAGCGGTTGTTGGGGGAGCGGTGCATGATGTTGTCGTTCTCTTTGCATCAGTCAGGTATCGTGGACAAAGCCTCTCTCTCATCGCAGAGGATCTTCTTGGCAAACGAGCGGGGATAATCGCTTCTCTTGCAATCATATTTATCCTGATGCTCACACTCGCCGGTCTCTCCCTTGCTGTGGTAAAGGCTCTCTACATGAGTCCGGTAAATACTCTCACTGTGCTCTCAACCATTCCGATAGCACTGCTCATGGGGTATTATATGAACAGGATTCGGCCATTTGACTACCTGGGAGGAACAATCATCGGCATTGTCCTCTTGAGCCTGGTCATCATTGCTGGCCCTATTCTTGGTCATCTCCCGTTCATATCTTCTTTATTTACCCTCGGGGAGATTCCTCTCAGAGTCATGATCCCCATATATGGGGTATTAGCAGCAATTCTGCCAGTCTGGCTTCTACTCTGCCCAAGGGATTACCTTTCGACATATCTTAAGATAGGTACCATTTTGATTCTGGCAGTTGGAATTTTTATTGTTCAGCCAGAGATCCAGATGCCAGCGGTTACTGAATACTTCAATGGAGGAGGCCCCATTATCCCAGGCCCTGCGATTCCATTTTTATTCATCACAATTGCCTGTGGAGCTTTATCGGGATTTCATGCCATCATCGGTACTGGGACGACACCGAAGATGATAACAAACGAACGCGATATTCTGCCGGTTGGGTACGGGGCAATGCTCATGGAAGGATTTGTTGCAATAGTTGCCCTTGTTGCAGCCAGTTCCATGATTCCTGCTGATTATTATGCCATCAACGTCCCCCCTGCCGTCTACAGCACACTTGGGATGGTTCCGGTCCAGCTTCCGGAACTTGAACAGATGATTGGAGAGACCCTTTCCGGCCGTACCGGTGGTGCTGTCTCCCTTGCAGTTGGAATGGCATCAATTTTCTCAAGAATCCCATTCATGCAGGGTCTCATGAGTTACTGGTATCATTTTGCAATTTTGTTTGAGGCTGCATTCGTCCTCACTGCAGTAGATACCGGAACACGTGTTGGGAGATACCTGTTACAGGAACTAGTTGAAAGAGTTATTCCGCGTTTCTCTGAAAAAAGGTGGTTTCCCGGCATCATCATCACCAGTATTGTCTTCACCTTCTCCTGGGGATATCTGCTCTACACCGGTGAGATATCAACCATCTGGCCATTATTCGGGATGTCAAACCAGTTGCTGGCTGCAACTGCCCTTATTGTGGGAACTACCCTTCTTATCAAAATGGGGCAGAAACGGTACATGTGGGTGACTGCCATACCGGGGATCGCGATGATCCCGATTACTCTTGATGCGGGGTATCTGAATATCCTAAATTACCTGAAGATGGAATCTGCAACCGGGTATCTTCTCACCCTAATATCTATTGTACTGATGATCCTGATGGTTTTGGTTTTGGCAGAAGCAATCTGGAAGTGGCATGTTTTGCTCGGGAAAAAAGTATCTATATAAGGTCCGGTGGCCTTGGTCTTTCCATGGGTTTCTTCTTTACAACCTTATGACCATATCATCCTCTCCGATGATAAGGTCATCCCCCATTATTACAACATTTCTGATGTCTCGTCTCTGTGTGATGCTGGTATAGAGATCAGCTGCAAAGTGAACGAGTGCCAGTCTCTTTGCACCTGCTTTTCTGGCAGCATCAATTGCCATCTCCGGGTTCATATGTGGCCATGCTGGTGTCTCTTGTCCGGGAAGATAGGAGCATTCGGAGATCAACAAGTCAGTATTTTGGGCCAGTTTTATGTAATTCTCACATGGGCCGGTATCGGTACAGAAAGCAATGATCTTTCCGAGTTCAAACCTATATCCGTAAACCATCTGGGTATGGACAAGAGGAGCTACAGTCACAGGAACTTCACAGACTGTTCTTCCTTCAGGGAGATCGGTGATAGTCACGTGATATGGCAGTTCTGCAACTGGAACAGTGAATGGATACCCTATGAATGATGTGAGGAGATCTCTGGTGCCTGGTGGTCCATATATTGAAAGCCCTTTTGCGAACCTGAAGCGTGCAAGGGTATGGAGTCCACTGATATGATCCACATGAAAATGTGAGAGGAAGAGGCAAGCCGGTGTTTGAACTTCAGGGCAGATGTCTGCGACCTTGTGTATTCCATCTCCAGCGTCCAGGATTATTGCTACCTCTGGTGTCTGGATGAAGATGGAAAGGGTATTTCCGGTTTTTGTTGGGTACCAGCCGTTGGTGCCTAGCAGGGTGATAGTTATTGATGTCATTCACTACCTAACTCATAGGTTTTACCATGTATCAAGGGTAATCATCTCTTTTCTACAAAAAAACCAGATACCTTAATCCGCAAAACCCCATGGAAAAGAATATCTGGTTATCAACGAGAATACCCACACTGATAGGGGGGGGCAGATCATTGATCTCTGTGCTGTATGTTGATGATGAGCAGATGCTTCTTGAAATCTGCAAAATATTTCTTGAAAAAACCGGAGAACTACAAGTACAAACAGAATTTTCACCCAGTCGTGCTCTTGAGCGTATACAACATGAGGTCTTTGACGTCATTGTTTCTGATTACCAGATGCCTGGAATGGATGGGATCGAGTTTTTAAAACAAATCCGTGGTAGTGGAAACACTATTCCTTTTATAATCTTCACAGGGAGAGGCAGAGAAGAGGTAGCGGTTGCTGCACTAAAAGAAGGTGCAGATTTTTACCTGCAGAAAGGGGGGGACCCCACATCACAATTTGCCGAAATGAGCAACCATATTCGTCAGTTGGTTCGTCGGCATCGGGCTGAATCTGCATTAAGGGAGAACGAACAGAAGTACCATACTCTCTTTGATTCAGCTTTTGATGCAATTCTTCTTCTGGACAATACCGAGATAATTGAATGTAATCCACCTACTGCTGCTTTGTTTGGGGTACCATTGGAAGCGGTCATCGGACGTTCCCCAATGGATTTCTCTCCTGAATATCAGGAAGATGGATCCCTTTCGAAAGAGAAGGGTTCAGCCCAGATACAAAAAGCCCTCTCTGGAAAACCCCTGTTATTTGAATGGAAACACCAACGGGCTGATGGAACAGTATTTGACAGCGAGGTCAGTCTGACCAGGATAATGGTAAATGAAAAAAACCTTCTCCTCGGAATAATTCGTGATATCACTATCCGCAAAAGAAGCGAGGAAGAGTTACGTAAAAAAGGAGAAGAACTCGCAGCCTCATATGAGGAACTTCTCTCAACTGAGGAGGAACTTCAGACACAGTATCAAACAATTGCCCAAAATGAACAGGCACTGAAGTCTAATGAAGCTAAATTAAATGCTATCCTGCAAGGTTCTCCTATTCCTCAGTTTGTGATAGATACTGATCACCGTGTGATTCATTGGAATAATGCCCTTGTTGTTTCAACTGGCATTAATGAATCAGAGATTATTGGAACAGATCAACATTGGCGTGTCTTCTACAAGGATAAGCGGCCTTGTCTTGCTGATCTGCTTCTTGACAGTCATGAGGATCATCTACAGGAATGGTATGATGACAAAGTTGTCAGATCAACAATTGTGCCTGATGCCTATTCAGGTGTTGATTTCTTTCCTCATTTGGGGAAAGGAGGGATTTGGTTCTCTTTTACTGCAACTCTCATCAGGGATGACACTGGGAAAGTAATCGGGGCCCTTGAGACCCTGGAGGATATCACAAGTCAGAAATTGACAACTCTAGCTCTGACAGACAGTGAATCCCAGTACCGGGGCGTTATTGAAAACCTTCAGGACATATTTTATCGAAGCGATCTTGAGGGTCGGCTAGTTATGGTAAGCCCGAGTGTCCTTGCTCTAATGGGGTATAAAACACTGGAAGAATGTCTTGGCAAGAATATCTCTAATGAATTTTATGCAGATCCCACCGAGCGAGACAGGTTCATTGCAGATGTCTATAGAAATGGATCGGTTTCTAACTACCTTGTAACCCTGAAGAAACATGATGGAACTCCGGTTCCTGTATCTACAAGCAGTCACGTCTATTATGGGGAAGATGGAAACCCCGCAGGTATTGAAGGGACTTTTAGGGATATGACTGAGCAGATTGAGACTCATGAACGACTCAAACGAAATGAAACAATCCTTTCTGCAGTGATAAATGAGTCCCCAGTCCCCCTTTTTGTTATAAACAGTAGTCATCAGGTGATCTATTGGAACAAAGCACTTGAGAAATACAGCAATGTAACTGCCGATGAGACCATAGGAACTAATCATCACTGGCGGGCATTTTACCATTCTGAACGTCCCTGTCTTGCAGATCTCCTTGTTCAGGAGGAGAAAGATGAAATACCCCGGTGGTATCTGGGCAAATATGCCCCTTCTAGGCTTATTGACGGTGCTTATGAAGCAGTGGATTTCTTCCCTGAAATTGGTGAACAGGGTTGCTGGCTCTACTTTACTGCTGCTCCTATCCGTGGCTCAGATGGTGTCATCATCGGTGCAGTCGAGGTTTTGCAGGATATTTCTGATCAGAAAGCTGCAGAGGAAGAGATTCAGACATTAACACGGTTCCAGGAAAGTATCATCATGAGTGCCAATGTCTGGTTGATGGTACTAGATAAAGATGGGAAGATTGTGATCTGGAACCATGCCGCTGAAGAGATAACTGGATATGCAGGGAGCGAAGTTTCAGGTCGATCCTGGATATGGAAAGCACTCTATCCTGATCCCATATATCGACAATCGGTGACTTCTGCGATATTCAGAATCATCAATAATAATCTGTTCCTTCAGGATTTTCAAACCACCATCCTGACAAAAACTGGTGAGCAGAAAGAGATTCTATGGAATACGAGGAAACTTGTCGGTTCTGATTTTTCAGCAGAAGAATTTGTAGCCATTGGAATAGATATATCGGGGAGGATTCGTGCCGAACAGGCATTAAGAGATAGTGAGAATACCCTGCAGGCTATCGTAAAAGGTTCACCGATTACTCAGTTTGTGATTGATCAGGACCACCGGATCATCTATTGGAATACAGCTCTCGAGGCTTATTCACACCTTACTGCTGAAGAGATGGTAGGAACTGATCAACACTGGCGTGCTTTTTATCATGATAAACGTCCCTGTATCGCAGATCTGGTAGTAGATGGTGCTGATGCTACAACGAACACCTCTTTTCCTGAACATTATGAAAAATCACAACTCATTGAAGGAGGATATCAGGCGGTGGATTTCTTCCCGACAATGGGTGGAGGTTCATGGCTCTTTATTACCGCTGCCCCGATTAGGGATGATACAGGAAAGGTGATAGGTGCAGTTGAGACCCTGGAAGATATCACTGAACGCAAGATGGTAGAAAACTCCCTACTTGAGAGTGAGGAGCGGTTTAGGACAGTTTTTACTCTTGCAAATGATGCAATTTTCCTATTCAGGATTATTAACGGGAAACCTGATGGGTTTGTTGAAGTGAACGATACCGCTTGTAGTCTGCTTGGATATCAGCGTGAAGAACTTCTTAACCTCTCCCCATCTGATATTTTTCATAGTGATTCGAAAGCTCGTGAACATAATAACATGAGTATGCTTCAGAAATACGGGCATGCAACCTACGAATCTATTATTTTGACAAAAGCAGGTGACCCAGTCCCCGTAGAGATCAGTTCCCATTCATATGAGTTTCGGGGAGTTCAGATGGTTCTCTCAATAGGTCGAGATATTTCTGAAAGAAAAAGATTCGAGTCTGCAATTCAGAACGCAAATAAAAAACTGAATCTTCTATCAAGTATTACCCGTCATGATATTCTCAACCAGTTGACTGTCCTGAGTGGATATCTTGATCTTTCTGAAGATGTAGCAGATAATGATGAGAGCCGGGGACTGATCGCAAAAGAAAAGAAGACTGCTGACACGATAACAAGGCAAATCCTCTTTACCCGTGATTACCAGACTGTTGGAATTCAGTCTCCTTTATGGCAGAATCTCTCTTCAGTGATCCAGAAAGCAGCCCATCTGCTTGACACCAGAGAGGTTACGATATTAATAGATATTCAGAACTGCGAAATATTTGCGGATCCGCTGCTTGAGAAGGTCTTTTTTAATCTGATTGACAATTCTCTCCGGTATGGAAAAAGTTTGACTAAAATCTCCTTTTCCATTGAGAAACAGGAAGATCAGACCGTTTTAATATGTAGCGATGATGGTGGAGGTATTCCTCTGGCAGAGAAAGAGAATATCTTTAATCGACGGTATTTTAGTAATACCGGATTTGGACTCTTCCTCTCCCGTGAGATCCTCTTTATTACCGGATTGTCTATCATAGAGAGCGGAGAATTTGGAGTTGGGGCACGGTTTGAGATTGTAATCCCACCTGGTGGTATCCGCTCCTTGTAGGTACATTAACCTGTCGGGAATGGAAGATCGATGTAATTT
Source organism: Methanospirillum lacunae (assembly GCF_003173355.1). NCBI lineage: Archaea > Methanobacteriati > Methanobacteriota > Methanomicrobia > Methanomicrobiales > Methanospirillaceae > Methanospirillum > Methanospirillum lacunae. The sequence goes on from NZ_QGMY01000008.1 coordinate 280,130, forward strand.
CCATGTTTTACAGCTTCAGATGCTACTGCAAGGTCGGTTATGGCAATCCCGGTTGAGTCAAATATGGTGACGGTCTCTCTGCTACTTCGTTGTATTTTTCCAACCAGTACTTCTCCGAGAGTTCCTCTAATACTATCCGGGGAGATAAAACCACTGCTTATTGGTACGTTTACCTCTCCTGAATGAATTGCCTGCTCAATGTCATCAACGAATATTTCAGCTCTTCTAAGAAGAGTTGACTCAAGTTCCTGTTTTCCTGGTGCATCTGCCCCGATTGCATTGATATGGGTTCCATCAGAGATCCAATCGTTCATAACAACAGGTTTTACTGATGGAGTCGTGGTCAACAGTACATCAGAATCAGCGGTATGTTTCGGGCTAGTTATGGTGATATCTAATGTCGGGAATTCAGCAACCAGATGTTCTGCTGTCTTCAGGCTTCGTGACCAAACCCTGACTGATTCTATCTCCAATACCTCCTTAATAGCTAAAAGGCCTGACCGTGCCTGTTGTCCTGCGCCAATCATGCCCAGAGTTCCTTGTTTCATCGGAGCAAGAGTACTTGTTGCCACTGCAGCAGCAGCACCTGTGCGAAGGTTAGTTAGCCCGGTTGCATTAAAGATAGCAACTGGTCTTCCTGTTGGTGGATCGAGAAGGATGATAGTTCCCATCACAGTTGGAAGACCCTGTGCCCTGTTATTTGGGTGGACATTCACCACCTTCACACCGGCAGTTTTCAGACTCGGAAGGTACGATGGCATAGTCCTAAAATCTCCACCTGGAAGTGGGACATAACTCTTTGGTGGCATCGTGCAAATTCCGTTTCCATGATCCAAAAATGCCATTTTCACAGCATTTATTACATCTGACATCTGGATAGAAGATTCAGGTGCCGGGTAGTATCGCATGGTATGAGATCGTGACAAGAGATCAAAAAAGTTACGAAAAGAGCCTAAACCTGTAAAGTATTACTTTCCTCGACAGGTTATACAGTTCTTTAAAAAGCGAATAATTTCAAGGACAATGGATCCGACTGCCCCAAGGGAGATCACGATGATAATGAGAGCAACAAGCGACATATTTTCCTTAATCACCGGGATAGTTCCAAGGAAATATCCAGCTAGAGTGAATGTACAGACCCATAGGATGCCTCCGCAGATATCATATGGAAGGAATTTTTTATATTCCATTGCTCCCATTCCCGCAATAAATGGGGTAAATGTCCGTACAAACGGTGCAAAACGTGCAACGATGATAGTGAGCGGACCGTATTTTTCAAAGTATTCGTGGGTCTTGTCAAGATGCTCTTTTTTGATCATCGGTAGGTTTAGTTCAAGAATTTTCTGACCAACAAACCTCCCGATGAAGTAGTTTACGTTATCTCCAATAATTGCCGCAGAGGTGATGAGAACCAGAAGTAAGCTAATATTGAGCCCTCCAACTGCTGCAACAGTTCCGGAGATAAAGAGAAGTGAGTCGCCGGGAAGAAATGGAGTTACTACAAGCCCGGTCTCGCAGAAGATTATTACGAACAGGATTCCGTAGATGAGGTTTCCGTATGAAGCCACCATCGCAGGAAGATATTTGTCAAGATGAATGAACAGATCGATAACTCCAGGGAATGTTTCCAACATGTGATGATCTGTTACCTATGAGTGGTAAAATACCTTGTTGCCTGATTACAGAGCCTTTGTATCCTGCTTGTCTGTTTCATCCCGGTTACCTGATAAACGGCCTCAGTATCCGGTAGAGCAGTCCTGGTTGAAGGCTAATAGCATGTGAATCACACATCTCATGACAACAATAACACCTGATACACGTATTTTTGTCAAATATTGGGTACCCATCTTGAAGATTCACCGCACTTACCGGACATATTCGCTCACATTTATGGCATCTGGTACATTTATGTCTGATAAGGTGAGGATGCAGGGTGTACGATCCCGCCAGTCGATATACTACTGGACGGAACAGGCTTCGAATCCATGTGCTGTTACCTCCTGGTATTTGAGTTTGAGGTTTTATTATATCAGGTCGGGTTAGTTCCTGAATCGTTGCCCCTTTAACATCTATACGGCTCTCATCGGTCAAGCCCTTCTCTTTTGCAGCTTTTATGCTCCCAATTGAGAGAGGTTCAAATCCTATGAGTCTTGCTGCAACAATATCAGTGGCTATGTAATCAGGACTTGCAAGAATAGCTCCCAGGTGAGCAGGAGTTCCTGCCATCGGACCATCACCTTCCATGATTTCTATGGCATCCATCACCTGAAGTATTGGTTTTACACAACGGTTCAGGTCAATGAGCATCTTTCCAAAGAGGAGATCATCCTGCATCCGTGCATGATATGGTGGCTTATCAAGGCCCGGGATTGCCCCGAACATGTTCTTTGTTGCACCGGTCAAGCCAGTGTAGATATGGGTCTTGAGTTTTGAGACGACAACGACAGCATCGGCGTCAAGGATTGGCGAGATGATCTCGAATTGCCTGACAAAGAATCCATCTGGAAATGAAACTGTTCGTGAAGAGGTATCTTTGTTTAAGGTCACATCAGGGCAGGTACCTAGTTCAGTGTATCCTGCAAGATCATAGGCTTTGATAAGATTTCTGGGTTTATATGGGATACCGGCCCCTGGACTGTCAGCGATGGTGACGGTGCAGCCATGTCCGGTAATAACAGTACAGACTGCCTTCAATACTGCGGGGTGGGTACAGACTGCTTTTGAAGGATCAGCTCCCATAAGGAGGTTGGGCTTTACCAGGACATGCATACCTGGTTTTAAGAATCTGTTGATCCCACCTGCCAGGTTGATGGCATCCCTGACAGCCTGTTCTATCAGATCCTCATCATACTCATCACACCTGACCAGCCCAACCGGTATCTTTTCAACGTCTTCGAGCGTCATTTCAGAAGGTCTATTCTTTCTTTTCAGCTCGTGATGCCATGTATTTGAGATAACTCACCCTTTCGTCTTCCTGAGGTTCGGACGTATCCTGCTTCCGTTCACGATTAGGTCTTGGTGAGGATTTTGTTTTCTTAGACCCCTGGTATGGATGCGGGTTCTTTGGTGGGGCTTCTTTTATTTTCTTAGGCTTTGCTTCGTTGGATCTGCGGTTAGAATCTCCCTTGTTTCCCGGTTGACTGGTCTTTTTTCCCTGGACCGGTGACTGTGAGGGTTTTCTATTAGGTTGATCTCTACTCTCTTGTTTCCTTTTAGAACCTGTTTCTTGCGTGTTACGATCTGAAGGTACTGCCTTCTGGCTCTTTTGATCGGAGACCGGAGCTGCATACTGGCCGATACGGACTGCTGGCTTCTCCGGCTTCTGTTCAGGTTTTTTAGTTTTTTTGAACTCATCTGTCACATCGACAAGATGGTGAGCCTGCTCTGCTGGCTTGACAGATACTTCTGATCGAGGTTTCCGGTCAGAATAATTTCTCGTGTCTGGCTTTCGCTTTGGCCTGTGGGGCTCATCAGATAACGAAGCCCATTTCCTGGGTTCTGATCGTTTTGATGGTACACCATCGATGAGTAGTCTTCTTCCCTGGAATATTGATTCACTGAGGGTGTCTTTTATTTTCTGAGCCTGTTCGGGTGTCCCCATTTCAATAAATCCGTATCCTTTGCCCTGCATTACTTTGACATTGATGAGATTGCCATAGGGGGCAAATAAAGTTCGTAACTGGTCTTCAGTGACCGAGTAATGCAGATTTCCGATGAATAATTTATTCTTGTTCATGATATCATAATGCTTTTTTTTGGGTTATGATTAATAATAATTAGAAATTTTGAGATTCAAAGACCTAATGTCCTGTAATTACATGATCTGTAATACCGGGTAACTACGTATGCATCTACTGCTGATGATATGAGGTTACCCTCTTCTCCTGTTTTATTATCACGGAGTATCCGCCTGTAAAAACCGCGATTTTGTGGTCTATTAATACTCTTTTAGTCCTGATATGGCAAATCCTTTGGTTTTATGCAAAGGCTTTACACGTCATGGATGAAAAATTGTAATTATTAATGGTCTGACCTGGTTCATACTCTGGTCTCTTACCATCGTGGTTGGTAATAATATCTAGCCCTGACCAGATGAGAATAGGAATTATCCGGTTTTCAAAATGTGTGATCAATCATGGATCTCCTCCCGATTATTGAGAGTATTCTCACCCTTTTTATACTGATAGCAATAGGGTATATCGCATACCGCACGGGGGTAATCACCCGCTCTGGTGTGACTGGTCTGTCATCACTTCTAGTAAACATCACTCTCCCCTGCCTGATTATTGAGAGTATGCAGGTTCCTGTAACTCCGGATCGTATTCATGAGATCGTGATCATTTTCACGATAGAACTTGTTGTGTATGGAATATCATTTATTGCGGCATTTTTGGTTCCTTACTTTCTTTCAGGCTCACAATTTGAGACCGGTGTATTTAGATTCATGCTTATCTTCTCTAACCTTGGGTTCATGGGTTACCCTGTCTGTCAGGCTCTCTTCGGGCATGAGTCTCTCTTTTACGTGACCCTCATCAATATTCCGTTTGGACTGCTTGTTTTCACAGTAGGTGTCTTCCTTCTTCGTCCTGATCTTGCAAGGAATCCTGACCTCAAGCGTATCCTCTCTCCTGGTCTGGTGTCATCTTTGCTTGGACTTCTGCTCTTTTTTGCAGGTTTTACGATCCCGTCGCCTCTTTCAGACTCGATCTCAATGCTCGGGTCAGTGACCACACCGCTCGCGATGATTGTAATTGGTGCTCTTCTGGCTCCATTGCCATTCTGCTCTATGTTTGGTGACTTTAGAATCTGGGTGGTATCTGCCTTCAGACTTGGTATCATACCTTTGGTCGTTCTTTTTCTGCTTCGCCCGTTTGTTTCAGATCCCCTTCTTCTGAGTGTTCCTGTTCTTCTGGCTGCCATGCCCATTGCTGCCAATACAGTACTTCTTGCTGAAGAGTATGGAGTGAATGCAGAGATCGCATCAAAGGGGGTATTTTTTTCAACAATCCTTTCTCTTGTAACCATTCCGGGTGTTGCCTTGTTTCTAGGTGCCGGGTAAACTTTCTGATTGGATTATCTACCTGGGTAAAATTTTCTTGATCTAATTGCAATTCAGAATACTATTCTTGAGATTTAATTTCAAACATGAGGATATTTTCACGTATTATCTTGAATTAATAATGCTACGGACATCCGTAATATATTAATAACTACGGGTAGCCGTAATAAGTACGCAATGGATCCAACCTCACACCTCAGGCTCTCGCTGGGGTTTGTTGCCACCGTGATGAATATGCTCTTTGGAACAGACAGGGGACGTAAAAACCTCCTGAGTCCTGGAGCTATTGAGATATTGTACACATCGTATTTTTCTCCGGTGTGCATGGGTGATATTGCCGGAATGCTAGGGGTTACACCCAGCTCAGCAACAGATCTTGTAAATTATCTCGAACGGGAGGGATTTGTCCGAAGGGTCCAGGATCCTGACAACCGGAGAGTTATCAGAGTTGTTCCTGCGAAGAAGGGAGAACTCTGGCTTCTTGAGACTGAAGAAAAGATCTATGGGTTTCTTGAATCCCGTCTTTCCAGGTTACCTCCACAGGAGAGATACCTGTTTGCCAGCCTCTGCAGTCAGTTTACCGGTGTTGAGGATGAGATGACATTTATCTCTGAGATCAGTGCCTTCAAAAAGGATCGGGAGTCAGTAAAAATTCCTCTTATCACATACAAAGACGGGAACCTGTTGCGGCTAGAAGAGGTTGTTGACAAACGGTACGAGACAGATCCATTCCCATATTCTTCAAAGGAATCATCAGTTATGTTTGAGAAACGAGTACCAGAAACAGTAGAAGGAATTCAGGATGAAATCACCGCTGCAGCATATGATATCATGCAACGTGGTCTGCGTGATGCGGGCCTTCTCCCGGTAGATGACCTCATCAAAGAGACCCAACCCGGAGATAACGGTCTTGAAATCGGGCCCGGACCTGGGTATTATGGGCTTGAATGGGTCAAAAAGACTGACGGGACAACTCTTACCGGGCTTGAGATAAGTCCCGCGATGATACGGCTCGCTACAAATAATGCAATCTCTTATAATCTGAATGATCGGGTGAGGTATCAGGAAGGCAACGCTCTTATGATGCCATTTGAGGATAACCTATTCTCTCTGGCATTCTCAAATGGATCGCTCCATGAATGGGAGGATGCAGGATCTGTTTTCTTGGAAATACACCGGATGCTCCAACCAGGAGGGAGGGTAATGGTGACCGATCTAAAACGCGATCTCTCTCCTGAGATTTTCAGTTTCATGCAGGGCAGTTGCAGTTCTGAAGAGATTAAGAAGGGTTTTGAAACATCAGTCCGGGCAGCGTATCGAAAGGAAGAACTTGAAGAGATTCTCTTTAAAATTCCATTCAGCTCATCACAGGTGATTGCCCATCCCTATGGCCTTGTTGTCCTTGCCAGGAAGTGATTTATTCTGCAATCATCACGGTTTGAAATAGCCGAATATAATGATTAAATCTTGTGTCCAATTGGTCAAATACTGCGTTCTGGTTAGCAATCGTTCTGGATTATTCCAGAACACTTTTTCATTTATTCGGTAATATAAGGCGTAGAATCAGACTCACAGTAAATATTCGATCACATTGTGCAGGTCACAAACCTATATGGGGCTTACATTATTAGAATCGGGGCTGGTTTGTGGCGGGGTTATTTCTTAGCCTCATCGCGTTCCAAGGCTGCTTTGGCAAAGGTAGATCTGATATCCTGAATATTACCTAGTATCTCACTGACATCAGTCTTTTTTCCTCTGATTGATGGGTCTGAATATTCTATGGATCCTTCGGATGAGAAGTCATCTTCAGAGACCATCACTCCGAATGTTCTCCCTATTTCAGGTTCAATCACCTCATCAAGTGGGTTTTCGAGTCGCTCTTTCACATCTATTCTGAGTTTTTCAAGAAGGTCCTCCATGGAACTTTCAGTCAATCCGATGACAATTATCTCTCGAGGATCCTCAATATTGATCAGGGAGAACATCCGGTTTTCAGATGCAAATCCTGTTGTATGAAACCATCTCTTTCTGAAATCTTCATAGGTTTTTCCTTCCCGCAATCTACGGGTGACAATTGCTCCCATGGTCACCATAAATCATAGTCCATTTAGATCTCATATAAAATTTCTTAGTACAAGAGAACCATTCTCCATGCTACCAAGCAAAAGAAGATTTATGTGCCATCTGTCTTTAGCAGGATAGTTCTTATATCACTGCGTTGATCTCCGTACAGGCGAGTTCATGGTAAGCGATGTCTTTCTTGCACGAATGCGGATTAAGAGTCCGGATGAAAATAATCTCACCAAGATAACCAAACTTCTAAAAGCGGCCGGCCTTTCTGATCGAATTGAAGAGGGTGATCTTACTGCGGTAAAACTTCACTTTGGTGAGCTTGGAAATGATACCTATATCAAACCGGTTTTTGTGAGACAGGTTGTTGATGAGATAAAAGGGCTGAAAGGCAAACCCTTCCTGACTGATACAAATACCATGTATATCGGGGCCCGTCATAATGCTGTTGACCATCTGCAGGTTGCAATTAGGCACGGATTCTGTTATGCAGTCGTGGATTCTCCTGTAACAATCGCTGATGGTCTGACCGGTAATAATACCCGCATGGTCGCAGTGAAGGGTAAGCACTTTGAATCAGTGAAGATTGCCGGTGACATCGCTGATGCAGATGCGATGATCGTTCTCTCTCATGTCAAAGGTCATGCCCTCTCCGGGTTTGGAGGTGCTATCAAGAACCTCGCGATGGGCTGTGCAACTCCGCTCGGAAAGAGAGATCAGCACCAGGGGATGCAGGCGAATATCAATCCACAATCCTGTGTCGGGTGTGGATTCTGTGTAACCCAGTGTCCGTTCGATGCGATCAGGTGTAATGGCAAGGTTGCCCGGGTTGAGAAGTCAATCTGCTATGGCTGTTCTGCATGTCTGCAGGTCTGCCCGGAAAATGCCATAGATTTCAACTGGAAAGATGATGTTCCAAAGTTCATCGAGAGGATGGTCGAGTATGCAGCAGGGGCAGTTGCAGGAAAGGAGGGCAAGATCATCTACCTGAGTTTTGTGATGTCGGTGACTCCTGACTGTGACTGTGTTCCATGGAGTGATGCACCGATTGTTCCTGACATCGGGTTCCTTGCCTCAACTGATCCAGTTGCGATCGATGCTACAGCCGTCGATTTAATTAATCAACAGCCAGGGATCAAAGAGAGCTGCCTGCATGAGCATCATGCTCCGGGTGAGCATAAGTTCACCGGGCTGTGGGCAAAGGTTGATGGTGAGCACCAGATCCGGTATGGTGAGCGGATGGGGCTTGGGAGTCGTGAATACCGGTTAGTGGAGGTTTAATCTATCTCCCTTTTTTTCAGATTCATTTACGAAGTTTTTTTCGCAATTCTAGTGATCGTAGAGATAAACTCAGTTTTTCCTCTGGTGTATGGCTCCCGATCAAACCGATCTCTCTCCTGGAGTTCAAGTTTCAGGGTACTATACCGGGCTGCAACCTCTGGATGCTGAATCAGGTAATCTCTGAAGTACAATTCATCCCAATCTCCGCTGTATCTGATATGGACATGAAATGCCTGTCCTGAAAATCCCTCCGGGGTGTATCCTTTCGTAAACATCATGTGGGGAGCAGGATTGCGAGGTTGGGGATCGTAAAGATACCCGATACCCATCAACGAAGTTATCAGGGTTTCCTTGTATATCCCATCGATAACCTCAAGCAGAATATCAATCGTAGGCTTTGCTATGATCCCGGGAATAGATGTACTTCCGTAATGCGATATCCTGACAATATTGTTCTCCCCAACTGCTTTGAGATAATCTCTTTCTCAGTCACATACCGCGAAGGCCATACCGAGTTGCATTCAGTCAGAATGATAGGAAACAGTCGCCCAAGTTCCTGAGGACTAAGATTGTTCAGCGGTTTAGTCAAACTGAGGTCTCCGGTAGTATTCACTAAAGTGGATGAATACTGTAAAATAACTCTTGAATTTGAATAAAATTACTGAAAAAAAGAAAGGTGAGTTTACCTGTAATCAGGATCACGAGACACTTTTGTTTGATGTACAGTCAGTGCAGTTATTACAGTACTCTATCTTGTAAGGCTGCGATGGGTCTACTCCCGGATTATCTGCAAGATAATTTCCAAGTTTCTGTATTTCAAGGTCTGTAGAGTGCTTCTGACCTGCAGAGATGATATAATCCTTACAATAGGATTCGTTATCACACTTATCAGCGCCATGGACCGCGACATACCATTCTGAATTGTTCAGCACAAGGCCACAATCACAGACAGCATATGGAGATGCAGGTCTGTCAGTATTGATATCAACATTAATATCCTGTGGGAGAACGGTGCATGGTGCATTCCAGCTGTCTGCAAATACTCCGTTTCCACTTGCATTGGAGCAGGATTTCATATACACATCGCCCTGGTAGTCTGAAGGGGTAGTATTTGGATCAATCTCATTACCCTGAACTGGTGCTGCATGGGCAAAGGAGAACGTTGAAGTGACCTGACCGACTGAGTATCCTGCCTTGATCATCCATTCTCCATCTCCATTCATGTAGATACCAACCGGTTCCCACGTAGAGCAGGCCCCACCAATGGAACTCCCGTTCTCAACAGAGCAGGAACACCGCATCTTTGTTGGATCATTCTTATCAGGAACACAGATAGTAGTATCACATATTGCATATGGCTGATTACAGACATAACCCATCTGCATCTGGTTGTTTTTTGTAATTCCTGAGGCCGCACTTATGTTATCAGCACTTCCGGCGACTGACTTTACAATACTCGTTTTATTGACAGCAGTTTCAGCAAATGAAACTGAAATTATGCATGGTATAAAAAGCAGTCCGATTAAAAATATAAACTTTTTCCCACACTCATCACCCAGAGAAACTGAATAATATTCCTACGAAATATTTGTATTAAAAGTTTGGTAGTTAGAATTTATTTATAAATCATTTCAGCCATTAATTTAGGTAATATCAAAAATAATTAAAGAAATGAATTATTTTACCAGCCTAATAAAAACAGTTAGGCTATGCTAAATGTACAAGGAGAGTCCGAGGAATCTAAAATAACTATTTCTTTCTGATCAGAATGTATGATCGTGGGTATTTGACCGGTTTACCGATCTCAGGATATACAGGAGAATAATTCCATTAATTATCAAACCTCCCAGGATGAGAATCAAAGAATTCTCCAGGGGAACATGGAGGTATTGGTTGAGAATCGGATCTGCAATAAACGCAGTAGTAGACATTTCCATTACCCTCTGTTGTCTGTGTGTTTTTTCACACGATAATAGTTGGGATCATCAGTTTACATCATTATTACTGAATGACTAAAGGATTCAGTGTTCAAATATCCTGTTCTAATGCCTTGAGTGCCTTGATGATTGCCCATTTCCCCCGGCCAAGATCTTCCATCAATCTCTCAACAATCTCCCCTTTCTTCAGACCTTCTCCTTTAAGATCCTTGTACCTCTGCAGAAGATCAGATCGCGATTCAGATGTCCACCTCTCCCTCTGCCTTTTTGGAGCAGAGCATTCAGGAATCCGTTGTTCATTGAGGAGAAATCCAGGGGTTAGATTCATTAGTTCAGGAACCCTCACAGAATAGATTGAAGGAGATATTTCAAATCCGACTGCCCTTCTATTCAGCCCAACTGCTGTCCGTGCCGTTGAGCCGCCTCCTAAAAAGAGATCACATACCAGATCTCCCTCATTGCTGGAATACAGGATCATCTTTGTCAGAAGCTGCACCGGGAGTTCATTCTTGTTTTTAATCTGCCCGGGTTTGTACTCGCGATTTATTACCCATACATCCTCTCTGTCCTGGTAATTTAATGAACCCCCTTCTAAAGATTTCTCCTCTGCCCCGAATCTGGATTCAAGGTTGAATGTCCGCCTTCCACCAGGTTTTTCATAAAAAAGGATGTGGTAATGGGATGAGATGTACTTGCGACTTGTCCAGACTCCAAAGTTGTATTTCCAGACGATGTGATTGATCTCGATTAGCGAGGTGTGCCTGAGTGCATGAAGGATATGGTAAAGGTTCGAATATCCTGATACAATATAAATCGAACTACCTGGTTTTAAAATCCGTTCAGCCTCTTTTATCCACTCAATTGAGAACTGCCCGTACTCCTCTTCTGGGATCTCAACATATCCATCAACAACACAGCTCTCATTCCTGTTGTAATGCTTATGGAGAGTATCTCCCTTGATGCCATACGGTGGATCGGTAATGATAAGATCAACTGAATTCTCTTCAAGGTGCTTTCTGGCACCGGTAATACAAGATTCGTTATAAAGTGTGCAGATAGACATCATTCTTGGATATTTTGGAATTTGTGAGTGTAGATAATCCGTTCTAGATCATTTTTTGTTGCATGATATTTCAAAAGGTTGATTTCATCCGCACTTATTCAATCTCATTTCAACCAAGATAGGGTTAAGAAAAGGTTTCTTATTACCGGATGCTCGTACATCAGAGAATGAGAAGAAGCCCCTTAACGGGGCATGTAAAACATACTAGACATGCAGATAAAAACCACTGCACCAATGGGCGCTGCATTCCTGCAGAGCCTTCAGATTACTGCGTTTACTATCCATGTTGTTGTACCGGCTATGATCCTACTTGCAGGAGCGGTTGCATATCATGCCGGCTGGATCATCTAAACGCCCTCCTCCTTTTTAAAAAAAGTTCTTTTATGATGCCGGTGCTGCCTCTTGTGCACCAACAGGTTCAGGTCCGGTATATGTCTCGCCCTGTTGTTTTTCCTGAGGGGGAAGATACTCTGGCAGAAGATGCAGACAGTCTTTTGGACAGTATTCAACACACCCTCCGCAGACGATACACCTGAACCGGTCTATATGCCACGTCCTCTCTGCCTTCGTTACTATGATTGCATCGGCAGGACAGTGCATACTACATAACCCGCAGAAAATGCACTTTTCAATCTCAACAACAAGGTGTCCCCGGGTTTGTGGAGTCTTTTTTGCAGGCACAGCAGGGTACCTGCGGGTGTCCGGTCCCCTTATCAGGGATTTTGCAATCATCTTTGTAATCGTAAAGGCACTCATATTACCGCTCCATACAACCAATGCAGGGATCAATTGAGAGCACAATTACCGGAACATCAGCCATTTGACAGCCGGCAAGCGTCTTAACCAGGGCAGGAACATTTGCCATTGTTGGAGTCCGGACACGGTGCCTGAGAAGATTTTTCTTTCCACCACCTTTTACAAAATGGAGCACTTCGCCCCGTGGCTGTTCGACTCGTGAGAAGTATTCACCGTCAGGGTTGCCTTTCACTTTGACCTCGATCTCTCCTTCAGGAATTGCATCGATGGCCTGCCTGATCAGATCAATTGAGACTGACATCTCCTCTGCCCTGACAAGACACCTGGCATAACAATCTCCATCGTCGTGCGTTACCGGTTTGAAATCAAGATACTCGTATGCACCATATCCAAGCATCCGCATGTCACTCTTAATCCCGGATCCCCGGGTCATTGGTCCTACTGCCCCGAGTTCCCATGCATCTTTCTTTGAGAGATGACCGACTCCGACTGTTCTACTCTTGATTGTCGGCTCATCAGTGAAGACTGCCACAAGGTCATCAACCTCTGACTGCAGAATATCAAGACCTGCTTTCATCTGTGTAAGCTGAGGTGCTGCGATATCTTTTCTCACACCACCGACTTTGCAACTTCCCTGGATGACTCTTCCGCCAGTTGTCTCCTCAAGCACATCAAGCACACTTTCCCTGATTCGCCATGACTGCATGAAGAGATTTTCAAATCCCATACTGTCTGCGAAACATCCAAGCCAGAGAAGATGACTGTGCAGACGTGAGTACTCAGACCAGATCGTTCTCAGATATTCTGCCCGGGCTGGCACCTCTATTTCCATAAGAGCTTCAATACCCTGACTGTACCCGACACTATGGATAAAACTACAGATTCCACAGATACGCTCTGCTATGAAGATGTAATCTTTATAATCCCGCTTTTCAACGAGTTTCTCAAGACCACGGTGGACATATCCGATTCGCGGAATAGCCTCAACGACCTTCTCATCCTCAAGCACCAGATCTAAATGGATCGGTTCAGGCAGGACCGGATGCTGAGGTCCGAATGGAACAACAACCTGTCTACCCATCAGGCTCCCTCCTTTTTGGCGACAGTAGGTTTTCCGAATGGATAAGGAATTGATGTCGTGATAAAAGTCCCTTTGAAGTCAAGGAGATTTCCTTGTATTTTCAGTCCGTAAAGATCAGAGATCTCATTCTCATATCCGAATGCCGCAAAGTATATCCCGGTAATGCTGTTAATTGGAGAACCTGCATCAGTTATCAGTTTCAGGTCTACGAATTTGAACTTCTGATCCTGATCTACATGTTCAAATGAGTAATGGAGTTCAAAATCATCTCCAATCCGTGCACAACAGATCTGAACCAGCCGGGAGCCGATATCTTTCTGTTTTTGCACTTCAGATGCAAGTGTCTGAAGGGTTACTTCAATCGTCTCTTGTCCTTCCTTTCTCATGCCCCAGCCTCCGCTCGGCTCATATCTGCTCGTTTTTGTTCAAGAATTCCAAGAGCCTTGACTATTCCATCGATGATCTGTTCAGGTCGTGCTGCACATCCGGGAACCCAGACATCAACTGGAAGAATCTCTCCTACTCCGCCTGCGATATTGTAACACTCTTTGAAGATTCCGCCTGTACAGGCACAAATTCCAACACCTACAACGACCTTTGGGTGTGGCATCTGGTCATAGAGGTTCTGGATTACTGACCTGTTCTGCTCATTAACGCCACCGGTAATGACGAGGATATCTGCATGTTTGGGATTTCCAGTATTGATTATCCCAAATCTCTCCACATCGTACCGCGGGGTCAGGCAGGCAAGAATCTCGATATCGCACCCATTACAACTGGAGGCATCGTAATGGAGTATCCAGGGTGATTTTGATAAGTATGCCATATTTTTTCTCCATCAGAGCAGTGAAAGGGCGATGATGTTTCCTCCCCCTAGAATCAGGGTAATAATCCAGGCACCCCTGAGGGCCGGGAGCCATTTTACACGTGATGTGCTGTTGTCTGCAAGCATCTCAAGGAAGTAAACGATAATAATTGCCAGAACTCCGAGTATTGGATTTCCTACAAAGAAGAGATAAACGAGCCCGAGTAGGATGACTATTTCATAGAGGTGGGCGATCTCAACCATTCCGAGTGTTGAGCCTGAAAACTCAGTCATTACCCCTTTAACCAGTTCCTGGTGTGCATGGTGAGAGGTGGAAAGGTCAAATGGTGATTTTCTGAGTTTGAAGGTCAGGATACAGACTACAGAGATGAAGATTCCAGGCAGAAGGATGACAGGGAGTCCTGAAAAGTTCATGATATCGCTTGCTGCAAAACTCCCGGTTACTTCATAGAATCCTACTGCTGTGAGAATGATAACAGGTTCAACTGCAATCAACTGGATAAGTTCTCTCCCTGCACCCACATGAGCATATGGAGATCGTGTGCTGTATGCAGCAAGAACCAGGAATACCTCAGATAATGTCAGGGCAAATATCGCTAGCAGCAGATCACCACCGCCAAAGAATATCAAGCCGGTAACTACCATAAAGGCAAGATGCAGGAATATGAGGACTGCTGGTGCCTGCCATACTCCAACTCTCTCTTTCTCAAAGAGTTTGGCAATATCAAGGAATGGCTGAAGAACAGGTGGTCCTACCCGCCCCTGCATCCGTGCTGTGATGATTCGGTCAACTCCGGTGACAAGGACACCAATCACGGGAGCGAGGATTAGAAATGCAATTGCTGTCAGGATGGTATTCATAGTACACCTCCACTGATGAGTCCTATTAGCAGAACACAGAAAAGGACGATTGTGATCAGTGAGCCATACTTTGAGAGACCGGCTTCTGGGAAGAGATCTTCAAGATACAGGTTTGAAAGTGAGATCTCACGTTTCATGCCAATACTACCCTCCATGAGTCCATCATGTACAGTAACACCACCCATATACCGCCTGAGGTTTCTTCTTGGTATGAGAATCTTTACCATCAACACCGGAAGTACGACGATGAGAGCCAGCATAAGAAGCATAATCATAAGATTGGATGCCGGGATCAACTCAGATATCGGTCCGTATGTCATGACAAGGAATGGTTCAATAAGGTATGTCGAGATTGGTGCAATTCCAAAACAAGCGATGATAGTCAGGGCTGTCAGGGGTATAAGAGCTGCCCACTCGGCCCGGGAGATCTGAAATTCTATTGATTCCTCCCATTTTCTGACTTCTAGGAGTTTGCCCATCCACTTAGCCCAGAAGAACACCGTTACGGCACTTCCATAGGCGAGAATTACGATAAGAATCATTCCAAATGGTGGAAGAGCCTGTGAAAAGGCATGTATTGATGCCCATTTGGAGATGAGCATTCCGAACGGAGCCAGGAACATTCCTGCGATACCGATCAGCATCATAAGACTGACCTTTGGCATTGATGCTGCAAGACCGGTCATATCCTCAATATCCCTACTCCCAACCCGGTGTTCTACAGTTCCCACGGAGAGGAAGAGGAGTGACTTGGAGATAGCATGGAAAATTATCAGGAATATGGCCGCCCAGAGTGCTTCAGGAGTTCCGACTCCTGCACAAGCCACGATCAGTCCGAGATTTGCTATTGTTGAGTAGGCAAGGACTTTCTTGGCGTTGCTCTGTGATATCGCTATACAGGATGTGACCAGGAATGTTACTCCACCAATCAGGGCTATGACCATTCCAAGGATTTGTCCGTCAAACACTGGAGCAAACCTGGCAATAGCGTAGACTCCGGCCTTTACCATTGTACTTGAATGGAGCAGGGCTGAGACCGGAGTTGGTGCTACCATCGCCCCCACAAGCCAGGATGAAAATGGAAGCTGGGCCGATTTTGCACATCCAGCGATGGCAATCAGACAGGCGGGTACAAGAGCAATTGCAGGTCCAGCTGCTATGAGGCTGCCGATTCCCAGATGTTCCGATCCCCCATTCATAAGGATATAGAGTATTGCTATTGGGAAACAGGCTCCTCCTATAAGGTTATAGAGAAGTGCCCGGAATGCGTTTGTGACAGCCTCACCATTCTCCGGGTATCTGATCAACAGATATGAACAGAGGGTTGTTACTTCCCAAAAAAAGTACATCCAGATGAGGTTATTTGAGAAGACCACTCCGAACATCGCAGAAAGGAAGAGGAAGAGAATAGCAAAAAATTTCGGCCTCTTATCTGGGAGATCTTTATGGTGTTCATGATATTCACGCATATATCCAAGTGCGTAAATACAGATAATCCCACCAATAACTCCGATGATCACTGCCATGATAGCAGAGAACTCATCTGTAAGCAGGTCCGGCACTTTTGCATGCCCTTCAAGACCAAGCCATTCTGCTCCTCCGATAAGAAGCAGTTGTAAGAGTACAAACCCGGTTATCAGGAATTGCTTTGCCTTCACACTCACCATTACCAGATATCCTGCAATCAGGATCTCAAGAACCAGCATAACTAATGCAATACCTGGTGCCGGGACTGTGAAAAATAACTGGTTCTGTCCAACTGGCAACGCAAGAAGAAGAATTGATCCGAGGGCACAAATCCCTGCTCCCGCAGTGACCACTATTCCCCTGAGATTCTCATTGCGAAGCACAGTGAGAATCAATGCGGGAATGAGGGGAAACATGATCAGAAAGAGAAGCAGTTCCACATACAGATCCACATACATCACTGTGATGAGATTTGCATCTATCATTATTAATCATTATTAACTGAATCTGGCAAAATGGGATGACAGATATAAGAGATTCAAATTGACTGGCTCAGATCACAGGGGTAATTGCATGAGAGATTCAATTATTATTTATGGGTTCTCAGGATCAGCACCATTATTTCCCGCTTCTGCTCTCAATTTCACTTGCCATCTTCATGGGTTCTCTAGATGGTACAATTGTAAATATAGCCATCCCTTCAATATCAGAGTCATTCTCCCTCTCTACATCTGCTGTGAGCTGGGTATCAACTATCTATCTGCTGGTCATGGCCGGCTGTGTTCTGATTTTTGGAAAAATTTCTGATATTATTGGATTTAAACGGATTTTTCTCACCGGATTTGTGGTTTTTACCATTGGTTCTTTTACTTGTGGTACCCTGCCTGAACTGACCGGGTCGTTTCTTACTTTGGTAGGGTCACGAGCATTTCAGGGAATTGGTGGTGCAATGTTGACAGCAATCGCTCCTGCAATGGTGAATGCGTATATTCCGATGGAAAAGAAAGGGAAAGCGATGGGCTTTATTATGACCGTTGCTGCTCTTGGAACAGCCATCGGTCCGACTGTTGGTGGTATCCTTACTGAATATCTCTCCTGGAACTGGATCTTCTTTATTAATGTCCCAGTTGGTATCATTGCTGTCCTGATTGGCCAACGATATATTCCTGTCCTTGCTCTATCATCCTCCCACGAATCATTTGATCGAATCGGAGCAGTCCTTATCTTTTCAGGACTTGGATTTCTCCTCTTTGGAATGTCTGAAGGAGATTCAATTGGGTGGACTTCTCCCGTTATCGCTGGATCACTCACTCTTGCATTCATTCTTCTTGCCTTGTTTGTCCGAACTGAGTTCCGTGCTCCGTATCCACTCCTCGAACTCCGACTCTTTAAGGACCGGAATTTCTTTTGTTTAAACCTCATCATGGCGTTGCTGTTCTTCGGGTTTTCAGGAATTAATTATCTACTCCCCTTTTATCTGAAGTATGTAGGGGGATACAGCACTTCAACATCAGGTCTGATACTTACATCCCTTTCGTTTGCGATGATGGTCACCGGCCTGCTTGCAGGTACTCTTTATGCTAGGGTAGGTGGGAGACGGATAGCCAATGTTGGTGCCTTTCTTCTTCTGGTTGGATATTTCCTGATTCTACAACTTCATGTTAATACTACCCTTTGGTATGTGGTCCTATGTCTTGCGATGATTGGCTTTGGTCTTGGTTTTATGATCACTCCAATTTCAAGCATGATTATGAGTTCAGTTGCCAAGCAGTACCAGGGTATGGCCTCATCACTGACGAGTCTTGAGCGGTTTGCACCCCTGACAATAGGGATTGCAGTCTTTAATGCGATATTTATCCAGGGAATGATTCTTATTGCAACTGAGTATGGTGTTACCCGGAGTGCACCAATGTACATCCAACAGAGGGCTCTAACGGCTGGGTTTGATCTGACCTTTTGCGCAACTTTTATTTTTGGAATTGCAGTTCTCATTCTGACTTTTATTATAAAAGAGAAGGTGCACCCAGATTATCTGGAAGACTCTTCCTGATCGTAATTCTTTTTTCTTTTCTTGTGGTTCACCAACCTCTGAAATTTTCATAGCCAGAATTATTGATGCCCTTGTTTCCAATCCCAGTCGTCTTACCTTTTCCACCTGGCATTCAATCTGAATGCGTATCTTCTGTTTTGGCCATGAACCGCTTCATTTTCCTGTCATGCTTGATGTCTGTTCTTACTACTTCCGTCCATGCAATTCTCCGATCTTCGACCTAATTTTCTGCTCTCTCTTTTGTTCTGACTTTCAAATTGTTTCTAACATATATCATTATGAAGTTTAATTTCAATTATAAAACCAGATATGAGTTAATCATAGGGCGGTTTTATTCCGCTAGAACGCCAAAATAATAAGCCGTGAAGGCAAGGCTAGAAAGCGGGCACGTCATGCTCGGGCAGGACGGATTAACCCTGTATGATCAGAGCGGTTTTGGAAGACCGCTAAAAGAAGGAGTCCGTCTCTCTCCAGTTGAGGCTCTGTACCTTGTATATCGTGGCCGAATTGAGGTTCCCGGGTTTGATTTTGACTCACTCCTTGTCCATTTCTCTGGTGATATTCATGTTCTGAGATCTTTCCTTGTCTACCGGGACATCAGGGAAAGAGGGTATGTTGTTCAGACAGGTCCACAGGACTTCAGGATATTTCGTCGTGGTGAGAAACCAGGAAAAGGGGAGTCTCTGTATATGCTCCGGGTCCTGTCCGAACGTGATCTCATCGATTTTGCGGTGGTAAGAAAAGAAGTTCAGGCTACCATAAACATGCGAAAACGCCATGTTCTTGCAGTTGTTGATGACGAGTTTGAACTGACTTATTACGAGGTCAAGATCCAAAAACCCGCACCCATCGAAGATACCCAGAATCCGGAACCGGTATGTGGCATTCTTTCAAGTAGATCGGTGATAATACCAGCAGCACCTGAATCTGTATATGATCAGGCATTTTATGGGAAACGCTTTGATGACGATCGGATCGTCCTCTCAACAATCGAGTCGGTATCACTCATGGAACAGGGATTTGTGACGGTAAACCATGAAGGCCGTAATATCACTGCTCAAGAATATCGTGAGATGATCCGTGAGTTCGATACTGAAATGGAACCAAAACTGAAGGTTTATCAAAATCTGCGATCATTGAACTATATTCCAAAAACCGGTTATAAGTTCGGCCATCACTTCAGGGTGTACCTCGGTAGAAAGGTCCACTCTGAAATGCTCGTTCAGGCCATTGAGCCTAATACTACTCTTCCGATGAATATCATTTCCCGGTCAGTCAGGATGGCACACAGCGTCAAAAAGAAGATGCTTTTTGGTTGTATACATGCAGAAGGCATCGCGTACGTTGAGTTTGCACGAATTAAACTCTGATTATAACAATTTTCCAGAAATAAAAACCAGATAACATGGAATCCAGCATA